>JBLHNE010000134.1:0-4332 GCA_047619265.1 Rickettsiales bacterium
CCTTGGCCTCCCATTTTGCAGGCGAGTTATGCAGGCTTTCGGTGGCGATATTTCAGTCAAATCCACCTTGGGTGAAGGAGCTGAATTTTGCTTAAAATTCTAAATTAACCCGACAAATCCTTAATTATACCATTTCCCATCTTTGATAGGATATTTAGGGCAAAGATGAAGCATAAATATACTATTAAAGATGGGATTTGGCATTAAAAGACAAAAAAAGGGTCAGGCCACTTGCGCCACTTTCATTCACTAAAAAAGGGTTTTTTGAAGTTGGCACAAGTGGCCTGAACCCCTTTTTTTCATTTTGAAAAAAATCACCACCCAACAACTCCCAATCTCAATATTAAAATCAAATAGCGGCGATTATATTTCTCTGACAGATATTGCTCGCCATAAAAACCCCAAAGAACCAAAAGATGTAGTAAAAAATTGAATGAGATCAAAAAGCACCATCGAGTTTTTTGGGCTGTGGGAAAGAATTAATAATCAAAATTTTAAAGGGGTCGAATTCGACTCCTTTTGGCAAGAAGCTGAATCAAACACCTTTGTTCTTTCACCTAGTAAATGGATAAAAAATACCAATGCGATTGGGCTTATTTCCAAAGTTGGTAAAACTGATGCGACCCCTGTATTTTGGAAAGATTGGATTATGGATTTAATTATTGGAATCAATTTATGAAGTTGATGGAATAGAATTGACCCCCTTAACTTTTTTAATGACCCAGGTTCAAGTTTTAAAAATTCGGTTTTCTTTACAGGTTATTTTCATATAAAAGAAATTTAAATTTCTATACATGTCATAAAAACACATATAGAAAAACAACATTTCCTATACATGTCGTAAAAACGTATATAGAAAAACAACATTTCCTATATATGTTCAAAAGAATTAATAATCATCAATTTATCATTAACATTACTCAAAAGATCAAACAACTCGATATTTATGTAATAGCTATCTCGACCTTTTTTAATTTTCTTCATTAAATTAATTTTCACCAACTCTTCCAAATAGCGAATCGCCGTAATGCGACTAACCCCTAACTCTCTGATAATAAATTCTATTTTTGTATAAGGATGCCCAAAAATGGCATTAATTAAATCCTGACTATATATTTTGGGTAATTTTTCGCGAATAGCTTGTTTGTGAATTTGCATCAAATTCTTTATTTCTCGAATTAAATATATTGTGTCTTTAGAGGTTTTTTCAATTCCATCCAGAATAAACATTATCCACTCTTCCCAAGAATCGTCACTGCGAACCAATTGTAATAATCGATAATATTCAGCCTTATTCTGGTTGATATATCTTGAAAGATAGAGCACAGGAGCATCCAAAAGACCTTGTTTAATCAAATATAAAATATTTATTATCCTGCCCGTTCTGCCATTGCCATCATAAAAAGGGTGAATAGTTTCAAATTGATGATGAATAATCGCCATTTTAATCAACGGATCCAAATCACTAATTTCATCTTCATTAATAAATTTCTCCAAATTAGACATCAAAGATTCAATCTCTACGGCGCTTTGTGGAGGTGTATAAATTATTGTTTGGGTTTTTTCATTAATTAATGAAGTTCCGGGTAATTTGCGAAATCCAGCATTATTTTCTTCAATCGCCGCCTGAATTTCTATGATGTGATTATTGGTTAAAAGGCCACTCTGCTTAACCTTTTTATAGCCGTCCTTTAGAGCAGCAGCATAATTATAAACCTCTTTTACAGACAAGCTGGAAAAATTCTTAGTCAAAGAATCATTTTTATAAAGCTCGTCATTGGTGGTAACAATATTTTCAATTTCAGAACTGGCCTTTGCTTCTTGTAATGAAAGAGTGTTAAGCAAAATATCCTGATTAGGAATAATCGCCGTAACCCCCTTAAGCTCAGCAAGAGCTTGAGCCGCTTTGGTAAGTTTTTTTAAAATAGTTTTATTTTCAAGATCTTGCTTTGGCGGCAATGTTGGTATTTTGTAAGTCATCTGATTTTTATTTGGGTTGGAGTTTAGAAAATTAAGTTTTAGTTTTTACTAGGATTCTTTGATTTTGTTGTTTAGTGGCTTATAGAAGAAAACTGACCCAAAACACTAATTTTATTTCTGGCTGAACCTATTTTTAAGCCTATCGCTCTATTGAGAATCTTTTGTTTTTTGATATTTGTAACTATCTAGCAAAAATTCACAAAAAGAAAGGCCACAATTAATAGCAAGCTTTGCATGATGTTTTGCTGGCTTATATTTTCTTGAATGCCTGTCAGATGCCTTATTGCTTAATCCAGCTATTCCACAATTTATACTATTTAAGCCACTTAATATCTGCTTCAATACCTCATCTAGATCTTTATTTGTATCCAGATTAAGGCATTTCTTTGTGGATTTGTAAATCTTATCTAAGTCGCCTTTATGCTCTGAAATACTTAATCCATTTTTAATAATTAAAGTTTCTTGAACAGCTTCAATCATTGACCTTATGTTTGTTATCACCCCATCATAATCTTCTTGTTCTAATTTATTTTTTGCTTTTTCAATTTGCTGATTTATGAACTCATGTGATAAAGCATCAATGTTTTTTGTTTCTATTGATAAATTATTTTGGCTTATTTGCTTTATTTTGTAATGCTTGATTGTGCAAGGAGGTATAAATTGTGAGCCATAATAATACCCCTCCACAACTTCTTCTTTTTCAACAAATTTATAACCATCTTGTCTCAAGGTTTTATCTAACGATTTTACAACTTCAATAATTGGATTTTCTGCCGTTTCGTAAACCGGACTCACTACCTCTTCTAATATTGATTTTATTTCCGTCTTACCATTTAAGGCTCTCAGGTTATTTTTTGTGTATTCATTTCTAGCTCCAGTTATGTAGATATCATCGATTCCAAAATAATTAAAAAAATCCACTATGTCTTGACCAGTTTTGTATTTCCTTAAATTGGAATATTCATCTTCCTTTGCAACAGGGTCGCCAGTTATAATTTTTGTTAATAGATTGATTGTTGAGATAGATATTTTCATGAATTTCAAAGGTCAATTATTTGATAAGATCGTAAATCTTAAAACTGGTTTGCCGCTCTACGCTCGCAATGACGGTGTGGAAAAATTGAGCGATAAACTTTCCGCCGTCATTACGAGGAGTAAAACTATGCTGCAAACCAGAAAAAATTTCTAATTAGTCTTATCTAAAGTTCCCAGAACTTCCCTAAAAGAATCTAATTTATTAATTTCTTCATCTTTTATCGACAAGATTTTGTGAATTAATTCTCTTTTATTTTTATTGAGATTTTTGTCTTCAAGTGCCAAAGAGAGCAGTAAATAAAAATCTATTTTTAAATAATCTATGATTTTAAATAAAGTCGACATTCTGACATCCTTCAAAACGGCATTTTCTAAATAAGAAATGGTTGATGAAGATAAGCCAGTATCAAAGGCAATATTTTCTATGGTCACGCCTTGTTCTTTTCTTATTTTCTTGATGGCAGAGCCAATCTTGACTAAATATTCTTGCATTCCTAATTACCAAAAAAATTACTAAAATTTACAACATATTGTATTATTTCTTGTATTTTTTATTTGTGGTATCTAGGATAATAGAAGTATTATGATTAATATTCGTATTAATACGATATTTTTCTAAATTAACAGCTTATCTAAACAATAATTGCCTAACTAATAATTTTTAAACAACCCAAATAAAACCATGAAAAACCAAAATAACGCCCAAAAATTAACTTCCGAACAAACCAAAATCAACAACCTAAAATCCCTAGCCGCCTCAATCGCCCACGAAACCCGCAACCCATTATCTGCCATAAAATCCGCCTGCGAACTGATCAAAGAAAATCTCGATTCTGCGATGGAATTGTTGGATCTAATCTCCATTTCCTCATCTCGAGGTTTGATGATATCGGAAATGATTTTGCGAAATATCAGGAATGAGGAAATTGATAAAAGCCAATTCATTAATATTAAAATGAATGCAATTTTAGAAGCCGCGATGCGGGAATATGCTTTTGAAAGCAAGGAGCAAAAGAAGTTGGTTAATATTGATTTAACCGATGATTTTGATTTTTTCGGCGATGAAACTTTGATGATTTTTGTGGTTTTTAATCTGCTCAAAAACTCACTTTATTATCGAGCCCAAATCAATATTTGGCTGGATGGAGATAAAAGATGTCTTTATTTTAAAGATAACGGCATTGGAATGACTAAAGATAAATTGGAGTTTATTTTTGATGATTTTTTCACATCAGATAAAAAAGGCGGAACTGGCCTTGGCCTCCCATTTTGCAAGCGAGTTATGCAGGCTTTTGGTGGCGATATTTCAGTCAAATC
>JBLHNE010000135.1:0-4318 GCA_047619265.1 Rickettsiales bacterium
ATGAGGAAAAATATCTTCGTCGTGAGTGGCAATAATAACAATTCCACCCTCGCGAATTCTAGTTTTAACTAGTTCAAATAGTAATTCTTTGGTTTTTTTATCCAAATTTATTGTGGGCTCGTCAAGAAGCCAAATTGTTTTTGGTTGATAAAGCAATTTTGCGAGCATAATTTTTTTTTGCCAGCCACTAGAAAGTTGCTTGACCGGTTTGTCTAAAATTTCTTCTAAGCCAAAATATTTAATAGCCATAGGCATTGCAATTCTGGTATCTGAAAGATCGGCGTAAAATGTCATGTTTTCTAAAACTGACAATTGCGGCTTTAAGAAATTTCTGTGACCAATGTAATTAATGTCGGAAGAAAAATCGGAATGAAAATTTTTTACATTTTCACCATTCCACAGAATTTCTCCAGAATTTGGAGTGCAAAGTCCGGCGATGGTTTTTAATAGAGTAGTTTTTCCAGAGCCATTTTTACCAGACAGAATTAAACAAGATCCAAGACCACAGGAAAATCCTAGCTTCTCGAAAATTACCTGTTGGTTTTTTTGAACTGTGATGCTATTTAATGTCAGCATTTTTTACTTAAGGGAAAATATTTAATAATATTAAAATGACAATCAAAAATCAGGACGAAAAACAGTCTCAATTGCAGGGCGAATCTCAGAAATTAAAATTCTTTGAAAAAACGCCATTATCTGCCAATAAACCCAAAAAGCTAATAGTTTTTTTACATGGATATGGTTCCTCAGGTAAGGATTTAATTGCCTTGGCTAGAGATTTTGGTCATGATGTTCCTGACGCTCATTTTGTTTCTCCAAATGCTCCTTTTGATCTGGAAGGATCAATTTATGGTGGTTACCAATGGTTTTCATTGGCAAATCGCGATCCGCAAATAATTTACCCGCAAATTTTAGAAGCTAACAAAATTCTCGATGCATTTTTGGATCAACAGCTAGAAAGATTTAAACTAACTTATTCCGATTTGATTTTAGTCGGATTTTCGCAAGGTGCGATGATGGCAAATTATAATGCTCTTAAAAATCCAATAAAAATTAATGGAGTAATTTCTTATTCTGGAAGAATAATTTTGCCAAGCTTGCTTGGTGAAAAAATGACTTCTAAACCAAGAATATGCTTAATTCACGGTAAAAATGATGATGTTGTACCTTTTGATTGTTTTTTGGAAGCAAAGGAAATTCTGGAAAAAGAACAAATTCCTTTTGAATTTCATGCCTTAGAAGGTTTGGGTCACGGAATTGATCACCATGGACTTAGAATTGGTAAAAATTTTTTATTAAATCTTAAGGCAGATAAATAAAAATTTTTGATCACAAATAAACCCAAAAAACCAAATTTAATCCTTACTTAAAATTAATATGAATTTCAAAAAAGACCTATCAGAAATTGCTGATAATTATGATTATTTTATTCTCGATATTTGGGGGGTTTTACACGATGGAACACATGTTTATGAAGGAGCAATAGAGAGTCTGGAGCATTTGCGGGCGAAAAATAAAAAAATCTGCCTACTTTCAAATGCTCCAAGAAGAGCTCAAAAAGTGGTGGTATTATTGGAAAATCTAGGAATTAAAAGAGAATTATACGATTTCATTCTAACTTCTGGAGAAGCAACTTACGCTTCTTTATTCGATTCAAAAAGCACCGAAGGATATTATTATATTGGCCCCGAAAAGGATGCTGACTTGCTTCATGGACTTGGTTGTAATATAGCTGCCGATGCCGCAGATGCAGGATTTGCTTTGGTGACTGGTTTTGATGATGGAAATTATGACATCGCCACTAAAATTCCCCAACTAAAAGCTGCGATGGATAATAATCTAACGCTAATTTGTGCTAATCCCGATTTAATTGTAATTAAAAAGAGTGGTGAAGAATTACTTTGTGCAGGAATTATTGCAGAGGAATATAAAAAGATGGGCGGGAAGGTAACTTATTTCGGAAAGCCTCACAAATTAGTTTACGAGCAGGTTTTTAAGTTGTTTTCTAACGTCGATAAATCTACAATCCTTGCCGTTGGTGACGGGCTTGAAACTGATATTTTAGGCGCCAATAGAAACCAAATTGACAGCGCTTTAATTGGTGGTGGAATTTTGGCTAATAAGCTCAAAATTAAACATGGCGATTTGCCAGATGAAAAATTAATGAAAGAAATTTGCGATCAATATTCTGCTTACCCAACCTTTGTGATAGGCAGCTTGTAGTATTTTTTTAAAGAACGGTGAATTTTGCCCCCACTTTGTGGGGATCCTCAGTATCCTTCGATAATTTATTCTTTTTAAGAATGTGGCGTGAGTGATGTTTTTAGAAAAATAAATTTTTGAGGAAATATGATTTACATAACTAAAAATTATTTTTGAAATATGAAGAAAAAAACTAAGTTGATTATCATTTTATTGACAATTTCTGTTGCTCTTGCGGCTTCTATTTATGGTGTGGAATTATTTCATTATCAAAAAAATGATAAAGTTGTGGCGAAAATAAATGGACAGAAAATTTATCAATCAGAATTAGAAGACAAATTAAATACATTGTTTCAAAATATTGATAAAACAAAAGAGCAAAAAATCATCATTAAAGATTTGCCTTTGCAATTAATTGAGGCTTTGGCACAAGATGTTTATTTGCAAAGAGAGCTTTATAAAATTGCCGAAGAATCTTCAGTTGCTAAAGATCTTGTTTTACAAAAGCAAATTGAAGATTATAAAAAAGCCACAATTCGTAAAGCCTATCTTGATTCAATAGTTGCCAAAGAAGTTAATGATCAAGCGGTAAAAGATCAATATGCCGCTCTTTCTAGCGAACTTTACGGTAAAAAAGAACTGAGTTTAAGACATATTCTTGTTGAAAGCGAAATTCAGGCAAACAGGGTTTTATCCGAGCTGCAAAATACAAAATCCTCATTTGCAGAATTAGCCATAAAATATTCCAAAGATACTTCTAACGCTACATCTGGCGGTGATTTAGGCTATGTTATTCCTGATAATTTGGACGAAGAATTTTCTGCGGCAATTATTGATCTTGAAAAAAATCAAGTTTCCAAGCCCATTAAAACTAAATATGGCTGGCATATTGTTAAGGTAGAAAATATTAGAGATTTTGAATTGCCAGATTTTGAAAATCTTAAACAAGAAATAAAAAGTAATTTGAAACAAGACGTTATTGAGAATCTTTTTAATAAAATTGTTGAAGATATTAAAATAGAAATTGTGATGGATTTAAATCCTAAGCGCTCCAAAGAATTTGCCCTAAGCGATAAAGTTAAAGTTGAATCTGGTGAAGAAAACATGGAACTTAAAAATAAATCTGATGATGAAACACAAAAATAAATCACTAAATATATTATCAGATAATCAAGCTTTTATCTATGGAAAACATCCTGTTTTTGCTGCTTTACTTAATTCAAAAAGAAAAGTTCACCAAATTCTGATTACCAAAAATAACGAAACTGATTTAAAAAATTTTCTAGCTGAAAAGAAAATTAATTTGAATTTGGAACTTATAAAAATTGTTGAAAAAGATTATATTTTTGATCTTTTTCCAAATGGATCAACCCATCAAGGTTTTGTTCTAAAAACATCGGCAATTAATATTATTCCTAGTCAGCAATTTTTAGATAAAATATCTAAATTGGAAAAAGAGAATCGCCCCAATTTATTGATTTTAGACAATCTCACCGATCCGCAAAATATTGGTTCTATAATTAGAAGTGCCGCCGCTTTTGGTTTTACAAATATTGCTGTTACTGCGAGAAATTTTCCAGTTTCTAGCCCAATTATTGCTAAAGCATCTTCAGGAATGATTGAAATTGTTGATTTAATTAATACTGACAATCTAAATAATTTCTTAAGAGACTTAAAAAAGCTCGATTATTGGTCAATCGGACTTGCTGGAGAATCTAGAATTAATGTTGATAAGGCTAAAGAATACAAACCTGCCGCTCTTGTTGTTGGCAGTGAAGGAGATGGAATTCGCAAATTAGTAAAAGAAAATTGTGACTTGTTGGTTAAAATTCCAATGAATAGCGATGTTGAAAGTTTGAACGCTTCTAATGCTGCCGCTATTGCGATGTACGAAATATCTAAAGAATCATAAATTTATGAGTTGGATATTGGTTAAAGCTAAATATTCATAACTTATAATTCATAATGTTATCGACATGCTAAATCACAAGAATAAAACCCCTCTGGGGCACAATAATAAAACTCCCTTGGGGCCAAATTCAGTAATTGGAATTTTTGGTGGTGGGCAGCTAGGTAGAATGATCTGTTTTGAGGCTCATAAACTTGGATATAAAAC
>JBLHNE010000136.1:0-4312 GCA_047619265.1 Rickettsiales bacterium
AATAAAACTGGGCAAGAAGCATATGATTCCTTGGTAATATTATTGGTAATGGTGGTAGGAATTCCAAAAAATCCAGCAAATCCATAGGTTTCATAATTTCCACAAGATTCAAGGCTTTTACGAAATGGCTCAGATCTAACATCAATACAAAAAACCAGCTGCGCATCAGCTTGTTTTTTGATATCTTTAACAAAATTTTGATTCTTAGAAATTTCTTTAATCAGCGCATTTCGGTGCTCATTTTCATTGGTAATAATTTCGCCAATTCTTTTATCAATTTTCTTTTGGCAAATTTCATCATCAGAATTTTTTCTGCTCCACTCGCCAAGATCTTTGCTGGCCTTAGGCCAAATAATAGAGGTAATAACCAAGCGAACCGCCAAATAATCAGATTGTATTTGCAAATCTTTTTCATAGTTCCATTCGCCCAAATATTTTACATAAGAAGACCATCCAGAAAGGGTAGAAAGTAGTAAAGTCAAAAACTCTTCTTGCTCTTTTTCGGCTAAATTAAAAACGCTGAGAATTTTATCAATTGTCGCTCCAGAATCTCTAGGAAGATCTTTAAGGGCCATAATATTTTTTGCAATTCCGCCATGCAAATGATCATCGAATATTACCAATTTCAA
Organism: Rickettsiales bacterium; assembly: GCA_047619265.1. GTDB lineage: Bacteria > Pseudomonadota > Alphaproteobacteria > Rickettsiales > UBA1997 > JAJTCH01. Next base: position 630 of record JBLHNE010000136.1, read on the forward strand.
CCAAGAAGCGAATAAACCCTCAGAGCGATTAGGCATTTTTATGGTAGTTTGGCCTTGGTCGAAAAAAACCTGAAACCACTTAATTGAAATTCGATTAATAATTTCCATTTCTGCTGGAAAATCACCAGAAATACTGCCTTTCTCAAAGAATCTAAAACCTTCAGCTATGGCATCTTTAAAGTTTAAATCTTCAAAGCCTTTCAGCGGGTTGCAGGCGATCACGTTCTTTAAGGGCCAGCTCGGAGAAATTCTGCTCCAAGCCCTATTACAAGAATTAGCCATTTTTTCATTTTTCATAATTTAACGATAATTGTATTGGTTACGATTGGCCGTGATGGTTTTTGCATTTGGCTGGCTGGCATTTAAAATTTTAACATATCCTTTTAGCAAAATTGGATTGGCCTCTTTAGGCGATTTTCCCACAAACAAACGGGCAATCCAAAGGGCAAACATTGCTAGCGTTGCCACAATATGCCAAATATTAATTTGCTGTGGTTGCCAAATTTCAGCTGGCATTATTCTTTCAATAAACACCACCGAAATTGCGTAAAGTAAAGACAGGAAAGAAGAAATAACTATTGCCGAAACAAGATTTTTTAATGGAAATTTATCTATTATTGTTAGTGCAATTTGACTGGCGGCAATAAATGCAATCGCAACCAAAATCAATGTTGTGTCTAATTTGTAGAATTCCACATGATTTATTTTCGCAAAAATAAAGGCACCAACAGATCCGCAAAGTAAGGAAATTAACAGCGAAGAAATTTTGGGAGGATAATGCAAATCGAGCCTTTTTTCTTGCCAAGATCCAGGAGAAGAAAGAAAAAGATACGATTTAAACATGCCATGCCAAAATAAATGGGCAATGGCTGCGGGAAATAAACCCATTCCACATTGTGCAATCATAAAGCCCATTTGACTCATTGTAGAACAGGCTAACATGGTTTTAACATTGCCTTGAACCAATTTAAGTAGCGTGCCTGAAATTGCCGAGAAAATTCCAACCACAAAAATAACAGTCATAATATTGGGCATTTCTAAAAGCAAAGGAGCAAATCTAACTAACAAAATTCCACCACCATTCACGAGGCCAGCGTGCATTATCGCCGAAGCCGGAGTAGGAGAATTTAAAGAGCTAGTCAGCCAAGAATGAAAAGGATACAAAGCAGATTGGGTGATTGCGGCAATAAAAATCAAAATTGAAGATGTAATTATTGATCTTTGGCTAATAAAATCGTTACTCAAAATTTCTCTTATTGAATAGCTACCGGTTTCAAGATGTAGAATCAAAAGCGCCGATATTAAGCAAGCTGCGCCGATTGAAAAATTTCTCAGTGCCATCATTCCCGACTCAAAAGCTTGATTCCAACTCTTTTTGTGAATCATCATCAAGACTAAAAGCCCATTGCTAATCATCCAAGAAAAACAAATTAGAATAATATTATCAGCGCAAAAAGTGGTGATCAGCGAAATTGTGATTAAGAAAATCATTAAGAAAAACTTCCCGCGCTTTTTATCGCCCCTAAAATATCGTTTAGAATACATGGCTACGATAATGCTAATAAATAGAATCAAGCTGGTGGCAATTGTTGCTAGCTGGTCAAAATGGAAAAGATCTGAAATCATTTTTTATTTATTATTAGGAGTTCTAAATTTTATTTGACGAAACATAAATATGCAGCTTAAAATAGTAAAACTAATAATTCTTTTAACCATCATTAGAAATTCTTATGACAATCGATACCATTTCCTTACAATGCTTTATTGCAACGGCAGAGACAGGAAGCTTCACTAAAGCGGCGGGAAGGGTTTCTAGAACTCAATCAGCGGTGAGTCAGCAAATTGCAAAATTAGAAAATATGTTTGGAAAAATTTTCTTTAAGCGCGACAAGAATCTCGAATTAACTAACGATGGAGAGGTTTTTCTAAGCTACGCCAAACAAATATTTAATCTGCACCGCGAAACCATCGATCATTTTAAAGAGCCAGATTTGAAGGGCGAAGTGCGTTTTGGCATGCCGGATTCTTTTGCGGATGCTTTTCTTTATGAGGTTTTAACAGATTTTATTTCTATTCACCCTAATGTTTCCCTGCATATTGAGTGCGATTTAACCCTTAATCTTTATGAGGATTTTAAGAAAAATAAACTTGATTTAGTTTTGCTCAACATGGAGCGCCCTTTTGATTCAGAGTTTGGAGTTGACCTTTCTTTTGGAGAATTATGCTGGGTTGGCAATAAAAAACTTCTCAAAAATCAAAAAATTCTGCCTCTAGTTTTATCTCCGCAGCCTTGTGTCTACAGAAAATTAACAACCGAATCTTTAACAAAAAAGAACATTAAATGGAGAATTGCGCTATCGAGCCACAGTCATTCAGGAATTGTGGCGGCAGTAAAGGCTGGCCTTGGAATAGCAACATTTCCGACAAAAATGGTTCCCAAAGATTTAGAAATAATCAGATCAGATTCACTTCCAAAACTAGAAAATAGTCACATTTCCCTGCTAAAAAACACCGATCAAAATTTAGCCATTAATTCTTTTGAAGAGTTTGTAATTAAGCATTTAAAATAAATTTTAGGTTCTGCCTAAAAAGATCATTTTGGGTAGGAAATGTTATGAGGCCTAGGCGCTAGACGTTAATTGCCTCATTTTGAATTTCTTCAATTTTCTTCGCCGCCAATTCGGCTAGCTCATACATTTCTTTTAATTCATCAAAACTAAACGGCTCTTGTTCCGCCGTTCCTTGAACTTCAATAATTTTTCCTGCGCTCAGAACAAAATTAATATCAGTATCACAATCGCTATCTTCAGCATAATCTAAATCTACCACGCTCATTCCTTTGTACATTCCGCAAGAAACCGCACAAACCTGATTGATTATTGGCGATTTATTCAAAACTCGATTACGCAGTAATTTATCAACAGCAATTTTTAAAGCCACATATCCGCCCGTAATCGAAGCGCATCGCGTTCCGCCATCTGCCTGTAAAACATCGCAATCAATAATAATTTGTCTTTCGCCAAGCAAACCCAAATCAACCACAGCGCGCAAGCTCCTTCCAATCAATCTTTGAATTTCAAGAGCGCGACCATTAGGAGAATTACGATTAACATCGCGCATATTTCTGCTATGAGTCGATCTTGGCAGCATTGAATATTCCGCAGTCAGCCAACCCTTCTTTTTACCACGCAAAAATGGCGGAACTTTTTCTTCCACAGTTGCAGTGCATAAAACTTTAGTATTGCCAAACTCAACAATGCACGAACCTTCGGCATAATTATTAACATTGGTGGTAATCTTTACTTCACGAAGTTCGCTACGTTTTCTTTTTGAAGGGCGCATATTTATTTAGTTAAGGTTTTTAAATTGATTAGTTAGAGCAATTAATTTGTGATTTTTTCCAGTAAATCGTCAAATTTCTTGCCGCCAAGTTTTTTAATAGCAATTTGTAGTTTTTTGAGTGTTTCAATCTCGGTCTTGCTTAAAATATTCTGATTAGTCATTTCAACTTTCTCAAGCTCTTTTTTGTCAAAAATTTGCAAAGGATCAATATCTAATCCATTTATTATTGAAAATAAAGTGAACATGCGAATATCGTTCTGATTTTCGTTTTCAAGTTTTGAAAGTGTTACATATGAAACGCCGGTTCTTTTAGAGACATTGTCTAAGGTTAAACCCTTATT
>JBLHNE010000137.1:0-4272 GCA_047619265.1 Rickettsiales bacterium
CCAGTGACAACTGACAATGTTCATAGTAAAGCAAGAATTGATAAGATTGATGGTAATAAATTACTAGAAAATTTGAAAGATTATGATGTATTAGTGGTTGCTGGTTTTCAGGGAATTTATGAAAAAGAAAACCGTATTGCAACTCTTGGAAGAGGTGGTTCAGATACTTCTGCAGTTGCTATTGCTGCGGCAATTAAGGCTGATAGATGCGATATTTATACCGACGTTGAAGGTGTATACACTACCGACCCTAGAATCACTGATAAAGCTAGAAAGCTTAACCAAGTTTCTTTTGAGGAAATGCTGGAAATGGCTTATTCTGGATCTAAAATTTTACAAACCAGATCTGTTGCCATGGCAATGGCTCACAATGTTAGAGTGCAAGTTTTATCAACATTTTCGGAAAATCCGGGAACAACATTAGTAAGTAACGAGGAAATTATGGAAAAACGTTTAATTACAGGAATTAGTTACAGCAAAAATGACGTAAGACTAACTTTATCTGGAATGCCAGATCACGCTGGTCTTTCATCTTCAATCTTTGGCGCACTTGCGATAAAAGAGGTTAACGTTGACATGATCGTTCAAAATATCAGTGCTGATGGCAAATTGGTTGATATTACCTTCACTATTCCAAAAGAGGAAATTGAAAGAGCAAGAACAGCAATTGAATCAGTAAGTGATTCCCTTGGATATGCAGAATTAAAAATTGATGAAAATATATCTAAAATATCTGTTATCGGAGTTGGAATGATTAGTCACTCTGGAGTTGCCTACACAATGTTTAAAACATTAGCTGAAAAAGGAATTAGTATTTCTTTAATTTCAACTTCTGAAATTAAAATTTCAGTTTTAATTCCTAAAGAATACGGTGAGTTGGCAGTTAGAATTTTGCATACTGCTTACGATCTGGATGCTTAGTAAAAAAATTTAAAATATACTTTTTTGCTGATTAGGCGCCTTTCAATGGAACCTAAAAATAAAATTAAAATTACTTTCTTGACAAACATCTTGGTTAAATTCAAAATCCATTCGCATTTAGTTTTTGCCTAATTCCAAATAATCAATCATATGAAAAAACTTCTAGTTTTAGCTTTTATTGCTATCACCACTTCTTCTTGCGGAGGAGCATTTAAACAAGATTCAGTTGACACTCAAAACCAATATGAAGAGCCTCTAATTTCACAAAACATTCAAGAGTTTGATGTTATTAACAGTGAAGATGCTGCGGAGGAAATTAATCTTCAAGCTGAAGAAGAAATCGAAGCAGTAAGCGCTGTTGAAGAGGTTGAAGTTGCTGATAGAGTTTTATTTGAGGTTAACGCTTCGACTTTAACTGATGATGCTAAAAAAATATTAACCAATCAATCTGCTTGGTTAAAAAGTGATCCTCAGATAAAAATCATTATCGAAGGTCATTGCGATGACAGAGGAGCTAGAGAATATAATATTGCACTTGGTGAAAAAAGAGCAAATTCTACTAAAGAATATTTAGTATCTAATGGTATTGAATCATCCAGAATTAAAACCATTAGCTATGGTAAAGAACGTCCAGCTTTTGTGGGTACTGGAGAAGCTATTTGGGCTAAAAACCGCCGCTCTGTAACTGTTATTGAAGAGTAAATAAATAATTACTAGTTACTAATTAATAGTTACAAAGATCATTAAGAAGGGGTGACCTGATAACATTAGGCGCCCCTTAGTAATGTCTACCGTACTAAATTAGCAAGCTAGTAATTAATAATTAATAATTAATTAATTCGTGCCAAAAAGAACTGATCTTAAAACTATTCTAATCATCGGAGCTGGTCCAATTGTTATTGGCCAAGCTTGTGAATTTGATTATTCCGGAACTCAAGCTTGTAAAGCTTTGAAAGAAGAGGGTTATCGCGTTATTTTGATTAACTCGAATCCGGCCACAATAATGACTGATCCAGAAATCGCTGATCGAACTTATATTGAGCCAATCAATGCAGATTTTGTTGAAAAAATAATTCAAAAAGAAAAACCGGATGCAATTTTACCAACAGTTGGCGGACAAACCGCTTTGAACTGTGCAATCGATCTTGCAAAAAAAGGAATTCTAGAAAAATATAACGTAGAATTAATCGGTGCCAATATTGAAGCCATTAATAAAGCTGAAGATCGCTCTTTGTTTCAAGATGCAATGGATAGAATCGGTCTAGAAACCCCTGAAAATGCTATTGTTAAAACTTTTGATGCTGCAATTGAAGCTTTAGAAAGAATCGGCCTACCAGCTATTATTCGACCTAGTTTCACAATGGGAGGAACGGGTGGAGGAGTTGCTTACACTCGTGAGCAATATGAACAAATTGTTGAATCTGGACTTGCTGCTTCTCCCACCAATGAAATTTTAATTGATGAGTCAATTATTGGATGGAAAGAATATGAAATGGAAGTTGTTCGCGATAAAAATGACAATGTCATTATTATTTGTTCCATTGAAAATGTTGATCCGATGGGAGTTCATACTGGAGATTCAATCACGGTTGCCCCAGCGTTAACTTTGACCGACAAAGAATATCAAAGAATGCGAGATGCTTCAATTGCAGTTCTTCGTGAGATTGGTGTTGAAACTGGTGGTTCAAATGTTCAATTTGCAGTAAATCCTGTAGATGGAAGACTGGTTGTAATTGAAATGAATCCTAGGGTTTCAAGATCTTCCGCTCTTGCATCAAAAGCGACCGGTTTTCCAATTGCAAAAGTTGCCGCTAAACTTGCTATTGGTTACACATTGGATGAAATTAAAAATGATATTACAGGTGGTGCGACCCCAGCTTCTTTTGAACCAACAATAGATTATATAATTACTAAAATTCCTAAGTTTACTTTTGAGAAATTTAAGGGTGCTGAAAGCGTGCTAAGTAGCTCAATGAAGTCTGTTGGTGAAGTTATGGGAATTGGTAGGTGTTTTGCAGAAAGTTTGCAAAAAGCTCTTAGATCTATGGAGGCAAACATTTCTGGGTTAGATGATGTTAAAATTAATTGCGAAAATCCAGAAGAAAGAAAAAAACTAATTTTGGCTCGCTTAAAAATTGCTGAACCAAATAGAATTTTGCTGATTGCCCAAGCTTTTAGAGAAGAAATTCCTTTAGAGAAGATTAGGGTTGCATCAGGATTCGAACCTTGGTTTTTAGAGCAAATTTCTAATTTAGTGCATATTGAGAATAATATCAAGAAAAGTGGCTTGTCAGAAGATGCTGAAGAGATTCTAGAATTAAAGAAATTAGGATTTTCCGATAAAAGACTTGCAAACATATCCGGTAAAACTGAAAAAGAAGTCCGTGATTTGAGATTAAAATTAAATGTTGTTCCAATTTATAAAAGAGTCGATTCTTGCGCTGGCGAGTTCGATTCCATTACTTCCTACATGTATTCTTGCTACGAAAGTTAATTTTAACTTTCGTATTTCGTATCATTTGATTTGTATCTATTTCTAAATAGTCCATCTTGAAGAGACCATCTTTACGCCTCAATCTTAAAAATATATAAGCAAGCTTGTTTAGCCTGCTATTCTTTTTTGGCAATATTAAAAATATTCACAATAGTTTGTGATTTATCCAAATTAATATTGCGAGTTGCTGCAAATAGGCTGTTTATTTTTTCCATCAAAATAAAGGTTTTTTGTTTATTTTTACCATCTTGAATTAAAATAAAATTGTAAAAATAAAAGTTGATGAGCTTTTCAAAAATATCCCACAATTCCTCATTCCCAGAAATTGTTTTTGCTAGACTCAAAATTTCTTTACAATCATTTCTTGTTATTAAATCTTTGATAGATTCAAAAAGATCTATAGCATTATAGTTGTACATTTCAAGGGCTGATCCTATTGAATGGTCAGAAATTTTTGCTAAAATCTTTACCTCTTCTTCATTAATTCCTTCAATTTTCTTTTCTAACATATTCTTAAAATCTAAAAAAGTCGGGTTAGAAAATTTAATCAAATTGCATCGAGATTTAATGGTATCTAGAACTTTTGATTGATTGTGATTAATTAGAAGTAGGAAAGCATTTTTTGGTGGTTCTTCTAAAGTTTTTAAGATGGCATTGTTTGAGTTTCGATTTAGATCATCAATTGCATCAATAATAATTATGCGGTGATCAGATATTGCTGATGTTAGGCTTAAAAATTGATTGATATCGCGCACCGCGTCAACTGCAATATCGCGCTTCTTTTCTTTCTTTCTGATGATTAGCAAATCTGGGTGGGATTCTGATTCTATTTTTTGTGAATCAGCAAATTTGTTAGT
>JBLHNE010000138.1:0-4253 GCA_047619265.1 Rickettsiales bacterium
TTATGTGGAGGAATAAGAAAAGAAGGAGATTTTAGAAGAGTAAGTGGTGCCCGAACGCGGATTTGAACCACGGACACAAGGATTTTCAATCCTTTGCTCTACCAACTGAGCTATTCGGGCAAAAAAATTCTGCTTTTACTTTAAAACAGAACTTAAAAGAGCGCCGCATTGTAAACATTCAATCTTTTTTTGCAATAATTTAACTTAAAATAAAATGACAGAACTGCATAAATATTCACATTTTGTTAATTACGCCTATTTAATCTCTGGAACCTTACTAATATCTTTTGCGATATTCTCATTAATGCAACTAAGAAGAAATGAAATCAGAATTAAAAAAATCCAATCCCAAAAAGCGTCAAAGAATTAAATTCATCCTTCTTTTGTCTTTAATATCGTTGTTTGCACTTGTTTTTATTGTCACAAATTTTCGCAGCAACATAGTTTTTTTCTATTCTCCTTCTGAGCTATTTTCTAGTAACGCTTTAAATCAGAAAATAATTCGTGTTGGTGGCTTAGTAAAAGAGGGAAGTGTGGAATATTCTGCTGGAAAACTAGAATTTATAATCACCGATTATAAAGATGAGCTAAAAATCAGTTATTTAGGAATTAAGCCAGATCTATTTCGCGAAAAACAAGGAATGATAGCAAAAGGAACTTGGAATAATCAGGAAAATATTTTTATCGCTAGCGAGCTTTTAGCAAAGCACGATGAGCAATATATGCCTCCAGAGGTTGCAAAAGCTATGAAGAGGAGTTCTGAATAGTGAATTAGATGGCGCCAGATAATCAACAAAAATCATTCCCAAAACCCAACTAAATGAAGCGGCATTTTATAGGGTGAAACAACTACTAAATCGAAGCGAATTGAATGAAATTTATATTTCTTAAAATTTCTTTTCATAAAAAACATCGCCGCTCTTTTAATTCTTCTTTTTTGATTTTCTGACAGAACCTCTTCAAATAGAAATCCATTTTTAAACATAACTTTTCTGCGCGCCTTAACTTCAATAGCAACAATTGTATTACCCTTTAAAGCCACAATATCAATCTCTCCAAGCTTGGTTTTATATCTTCTTTCTAGGATTCTATAACCTTTTAAGAATAGAAAGGCTATGGCTAAAAATTCAGCAATAATTCCAAATCGATATGATTTTATTTTTTGGGTTTTGGTTTTTTCTTTGGGCATTGGTGGTGAGTTTTAGCTAATCACTAATGATTGTGATTATTTAGAATTTCCCTCTGGTGTTAAAGGCAATTCCGAGCGTTCCTTCGTCTAAATAGTCAAGCTCGCTACCAACTGGAATTCCAGCGGTGAGTTTTGAAATTTTAAGATCAAATTCTTTGGCAAATTCCTTAAGCATTTCAACTAAATAATAGGCAGTTGTTTGACCTTCCATTGTTGAATTGGTTGCGATAATTATTTCTTTGGGTTTTTCATCTTTAATTCGCGAAATAAGCCTATCAATTTTCAAATCTGCTGGGCCAACACCATTAATTGCCGACAAAACACCGCCTAAAATATGATATTTTCCATTAAAAATGCCGCTTTTTTCAATTGCCCATAAATCAGAAACCTCCTCAATCACGCAAATTAAACCATTGTCTCTAGAAGTATTTCTGCAAATTGAGCAAATTTCAAAAGAGTCTAAATTTCCGCAATTAGCACAATGTTTAGTATTTTTTAGTGTCGATTCTAGAGATTCAATCAAAGGAAGCATTTTAGAATCTTTATTATTTAAGAGATCTAGAACAATTCGACGCGCCGATCTTTGGCCAAGGGAAGGAAGTTTGGAGAATAGTTTAATGAGATTTTGTAAATCGCTATTTTCTTGAAACATTTTCTTGAAATATTTTTAAAAGTCGGAAATTAAAAAGGATTGCTATTCAAACAGAATAGCAATCCGATTTTAAAAAACTATTTTTCAGTTTTTTAAAAATATAAATCGTAAGGAACGTTAAATTTAATAGCATTAATATTAACAGAATTATGCATTCCATCTTGATTTTTATGACCTCTTTTTAATAGAGAAAATACCGCCAATAAAAATTAATAAGCAGCCTAGCCAAATGAAAGACATGAAAGGTTTGTGGTAAATTCTGACTGCATAATTTTCTAAGATATCTTTTTCTTGATCTTTTCCACCTATAACTAAATATAAATCAGAAAAAATAAAGTACTTAATATCTGCCTCTGTTGTGGTTTGGTCATTTTCTGGGTAGTATCTTGATTCTGGTTTTAAAACTGCAATTTGCTTGTTATTTTTTTTGATTAGGAAGATTCCTTGTCTTGCCACATAATTTTTCCCTGCTACGTAATCAACATTTTGAAATTCTATTTCATATCTAGAAATAGTGGTTTTATCGCCAAATTTCATATTAAGTTCCTTTGTTTTGGAAAAAAATGAAGTTCCGGCAATGGCTAAAATTATCATAAAAATTCCAATGTGAGCCAAAAGCATAGCTTTGCTGGAGAATTTACTTAAGCGAACTGATGGAACTAAAACCATTAAACAAAGAATAACAACAGCAATTGGCGTGAATAGTCTATTATAATATGAAGCTCCTATTGAAATTGATGTATCAAATAATAGCTCTAAAATTAGCGGATATAAAGTTCCGAGTGCTACAATAAATAGTGCCAAGCACATTAGAAAATTATTAATCAAAACCATGCCATTTTTAGAGGACAACTTGAAATTTTGCTCAGAAGTTTGAATTTTCAGGGATTTGATAAAGAAAATCAAGAATCCTGCGCCGCCTATGATTAATAGTAATAAAATAATAAAAATTCCTCTTTTGGGGTCTGAAGCAAACGAATGAACTGAAGTGATGATTCCGGATCTGACTAGAAAAATTCCGAGCATGCAAAAAACAAAAGTTAGGATTGCTAGAAAACAACTCCATATTTTAAAACTATTATTTTTGGACAGCATGGTGATTGAATGCACTAGGGCAGTGGCGCAAAGCCAAGGCATTAGTGAAACATTTTCGACTGGATCCCAAAACCAAAAACCGCCCCAGCCCAGTTCGCGATATGCCCACCAAGAACCAAGCCCAATTCCTAGAGTTAAAAAGCTCCAAGAAAACATTAGCCACGGTTTGGCATGTTTGGCAAAATTTTGATCGACTTTTTCACTTAAGAGTCCGGCAATAAAAATAGAAAAAATCAACGAGAAACCAAGATATCCCAAATAGAGCATTGGCGGATGCATGGCCAGGCCAATATCTTGTAAGACTGGGTTTAAACCTAGGCCTTCAAGAGGAATTGGAAAGATTTTTAGGAATGGATTAGAAGAGAAAGCTACGAAGGCGGTGAAGCCAAAAATTATTATTGATTGAGTGGCAAGTGTAATAATTTTTTGTTTATCATTTATTTTGCTGAAAAATGCAAAACCTGCCGCGTAAAAATTCAATATACAAAGCATTAGCAGCATTGAGCCTTCATGATTTCCCCAAGCTCCAGATATTTTATAAATTAGTGGCTTTAAGGTGTGGGAATTTTGATAAACGTTTAAAACTGAAAAATCGGAGCTTACGTAGCAGAAAACTAAAGATAGGAAAGAGATTGCTATCAAAAAGAAGTTTGTTGCAGATAGAATTTGAAGAGATTTAACATTTGATTCCGAGTTGTTTTTTCGAGTAAAAAAACTAAAAAGAGGCTGTAGAAATGAAATGATCAGAACTAGTAAGAGTGCCGTAAAGCCAATATTGGAAGCCATAAATAGTTATTAAATGGGTGAGGGCGGTAAATGTCCCTCACGATAATGTTTTAAACTTAGCTGCTTAAATTATTCCTTAGAGTTAGAGGTTTAGACTTTTTGTGAAATAAAATTTTTAACTTCATCAAGATTGTTTTCTAAAACCGTCATTTCTTCTTTTTTATCCATTAAGTCAGATAAAAATTCTGGAAGTTTAGGAGATGGCAATCCTGATTTCTCAATTGATTCAGGGAATTTTGCTGGATGAGCTGTAGCTAAAGTTACAACTGGTTCACCGCCATATTCTGGGCTTGCGATATAATATCTTCCAGCTCCAATGCCAATAATACTGTGTGGATCAATAGTTTCTTCAGTTTCACTGTGAAGTTGTTTGATTAATTCGCAAGTAGTTTTGTCGTCTATTGTATAGGCAGAAAAATCTTTTTTAATATTTTTTAAAACTTGTGGTTCAGCTTTTAATTTTCCATCATTTTCGAAAGCTTTCATTAGCTTTGCCAATTCTTTTGGCTGCCCTTCATTTTTATAGGCATC
>JBLHNE010000139.1:0-4216 GCA_047619265.1 Rickettsiales bacterium
GATCATTTGATCACAATAATCCTCCAATTCTGCCAAAATATGAGAAGAAACAATGATTGTTATTCCTTGCTTTTTTAGATCAAGCAGGAGGTTAGATAGTTTATATCGAGCCTCTGGATCGAGTCCAGATGCTGGCTCATCTAAGAAAAGTATTTTTGGCTTATGAATTATTGCTTGAGAAATTGCAACTTTTTGCTTCTGTCCTCTTGATAAATTTTGGGTCAAATTATTTAATAAAGGAGCTAAATCAAATCTATCTACAACATAAGAAATTCTCGAATCTAATTCTTCATAAACATTTCTGCTCCACCCAGCATATTTCAAACATTGCATAACCGTTAAGTCGCCATAAAGACCAAAAAAATCCGATAGATATCCGATTTTTTCATAAAGACTTCTCTCATTTCCTTTAATATTGCTGCCTTCTATCAGAATTTCTCCAGATAGTGGTTTTTGCATAGCGGTTAAACATCTTAAAAGAGTCGTTTTTCCAGCACCATTAGGTCCGACTAATGCGGTAATTGTGCCATGTTTAATTTTTAGGTTAATGTTGTCGAGTGCCCTAAAATTAAAGTAATCAAATGTTAAATTCTTCGTTTCTATTATATATTTAGTCATATCAAACAATTTTTATAAAGATGAGTTCCTTATTTGGTCGTGATTTTTAACCTCTAGTCCCACTAAAATTTAGGTGTCTATCATTGATAACTCTCGATGCCGGTCGTAGTTTGCAACTGCGAGCTTTCGCTGGCTAGAATTAGTAGCCAAATAACCACCAAAAATCTTAATTTTTTACTTTTAGTAAACAAAAAGTCGCCATTACAAATGACAACCAGCACGCAAGTTTGGCTAAAAAACCTGTTCTAACGCTCAAATTTTAGTGGGACACTACTAGTTTTTAATCTTTAGCACATTCCAAATTATTAATATGATTGCCGATTTCTTAAAAAGAATATCCCAAACTCAATGTCGATAATGTGTCTGTATTTTTGGTGCCTTCAGGAACTTCTGAAATATTCTCAATATTGACTGAAAAATTAAGATATAGATTGTCTTTGAGTTTTGTTTTAATTGATGTTTCAGATTCGCTGATAATCGCTTCCTGATCAATAGAGACTGATAATTGTTCAGAAAAGGTAATGTAAGCAGTTAATTTATGATTAAATCTTACAGTGGTTTTTTGCATTAATGAGTTGCTTTTTTCTCCGCTGGTAATCAGGCTTTGCCTCATACCCGCACTGGCTTCCGCTTCTAGTGTGGTTAAGCTATTTTTAACAAAAACACGCCCATATCCGAGTGATTCAGAAATTCTGTAATCATATCCGCTAAATCTGTCTTTAACATATTCGGCTTCACCAAAGAAATAATTTTTAGTTTTTAGTTTGTAGCGACTATTAACCAAAGCGCGATATTGCTCCGCTGTTCGGTTATCCCCTTCTTTCTGGTTAATTGCCAACATTCTAAGGTTGGTATTCCATTTTTTTGCGTCGTAATTACTGGTAAAATTAGCATTAATGTTTTCTTGCTCAGTGTTTCCTGTGGCGATGGAAATTCCAAGATCCACTGAGGAGTTCCAAGGTTTTTTCTCTTCTTTGTTTTTTGCAGGAACCGATTTTTCTGATTTTATTTTTTCAATTCTTTTCTCAGTTTCTTTTTTGGCATCTTTGGTGCAGTCAGAAGCGAGGTAGTTTCCAATGGTAGATTGCAATTTTGGATAGGTTTTTATTGCAGAGTCTCTAACTGCATTAATTACAAAAGAATCTTTACTAATGCAGGCAGCTAGTAAAGATTTTTTAATTGACGATGGTAAATAATCTTTCCCAATTTCGGCGAAAGATGTTTGATTACAGGCCATAAATATGGCGCAAGATAATGTTATCTTCTTAAACATAAACTACTTAATTTCTCAAATTATTTTACTTCTAAAATACAAGCGCCTCCTTGTCCGCCGCCAATGCAAAGGGTGGCAAGTCCAACATTTTTTTCTCTTCTTTTAAGTTCGCGAAGTGTGTGAATAATAATTCTTGCTCCTGTCATTCCAACTGGGTGTCCAAGTGCAATGGATCCACCATTAACATTCATAATTGCGCGGTCAATTTCTCCTAGCTCCTTGTCTTTTCCTAAGTTTTCTTTAGCAAATTCTGCAGATGCAAAGGCTCTTTCGCAGCCAATAACTTGAGCGGCAAAGGCTTCGTTAAGTTCAATTAGTTCAATATCTTTTAAAGATAATTTGGTTTTATCCAAAACTTTAGAAGTAGCATAAACTGGCCCAAGACCCATAAGTTCAGGCTCTAAACCGGCATAGGCAAAATCTTTTAAATAGCCCAAAACTTCTAATTTTAATTCCTTGGCTTTCGATTCTGACATAAGCAACATTGCCGCCGCGCCATCGGTTAATTGCGAAGAATTTCCAACTGTTACTGTTCCAGTAAATTTTTCAAAATAAGGCTTAAGTTTGGCGAGAGCTTTGATATTTTGACCATTTCTAATTCCCTCATCTTTTTCGATCATTTGGCTTTTTTGCTCATTATTATTGAACACCGGAACTATTTCATCTTTAAAAGCTCCTGCCAAAGTGGCTTCTTCGGCGCGATTATGACTTAAGGCTGCATATTTATCTTGCTCTTCTCTAGTTATGGAGAATTTTTTTGCTACAGCCTCAGCGGTAGAGCCCATAATCATTCCAGAAACAGGGTCTGTTAAACCTTGTTGAATGCCAATAATTGGTTTTAAAAAACTCGGGCGGAATTTAGAAATGGCCACTAATTTTTGAAAAATATTTCTAGCTTTAAATAAATCGGCGAATAAATCTGTCATTTTTTTGCCAAACAGAAGCGGAATATTGCTCATTGATTCGGTTCCACCAACTAAAATTATTTCAGCTTCCCCAGCCCAAATTTTCTCGGCAGCGCTTGTAACAGCTTGCATTCCAGAGGCGCAATTTCTAGCAACCGTGTAGGCAGGAATATGTTTTGGAAGGCCAGCTTTAAGAGCGATTACTCGGGCAATATTGGTTGCATTACTGGGCTGCGCAACATTTCCAAAAATAACCTCATCAATTTTGTTGGTGTCAATATTGGTTTGAATTAATAATTCTTTAACAACTCTTACCGCTAAATCGTCGGCCCCAACATTTTTTAAAGATCCGCCAGCTTTTCCCATTGGGGTTCTAAGGCCGCCAACAATTGCAATTCTTTCACTCATAATATTTATTTGATTGGTTTTAAAAAAAGGATTTTTACAATCAGGCAGATTAATACTGCCCCAATCAATTTCAACTTCTAATCAATGTTAAACCAACAAATTATTAACTTTTCTAATCATCTAGCAGATATCAGCTCTGATGTGATCAAAAAATATTTTCGTCAAGATTTAGGGGAGGTCAAAAAAGATAACGCAACGCCAGTCACAATTGCCGATAGGAAATCGGAAGAAGTGATGCGCGCAGCGATTTTAAAGGAATTTCCGACTCATGGAATTATTGGCGAAGAATTTGGGGCAATCAATCCAGATGCAAAATATCAATGGGTTTTAGATCCGATTGATGGAACGGTTTCTTTTGTGATGGGCAGACCTATTTTTGGAACCCTAATTGCGCTTTGTGAAAACGGCGTGCCAATTCTAGGAATTATTAATCAACCCATAAATGGAGAAAGGTGGCTAGGTTTTGAAAAAAAATCTTCATTAAATGGCAAGGCAATTCAAACCAGAAAATGCAGCGATTTATCTGAAGCGATTTTAGGTTCTACTTCACCATTTTTCTTTCAAGGAAAAGATTTGGAAATGCTAAATAGAATTTCCAGCAAAACCAAATATCAATCACAAGGAGGAATAATCTGGGGTGGAGATTGCTATTTATTCGGGCTTTTGGCTATGGGACAAATTGATGTTGTTATTGAGCAAGGGCTAAAAAATCACGATTTTGCAGCTTTGGTTCCGGTTGTTAAATCTGCGGGTGGAGTTATTACTGATTGGAAGGGTGAGGAACTAAATCTTAATTCCGACGGAAGAGTTTTAGCCTGCGGAGACAAGTCTATTCACAGAAAAATTTTAGATATTATTAATCAATAATAATAACTGAAAATTTCCGAACTAATTTATTGACTGCAATATTAAATATGAATATGTTGCGCTGCGTTGCATAGATCTTGTAATCGTCCAATAATTTTTTAATCAATTTTAATTAAATTTATGAAAAAAATATTAGCGACAATAA
>JBLHNE010000140.1:0-4201 GCA_047619265.1 Rickettsiales bacterium
AAAAAAACTGGGTGGAAAACCCAAAGAAAATTTTGTTTCACCAGCTGGTCTTGGAGATTTATTCCTTACCTGTTCTAGTAAAAAATCAAGAAATAACTCGCTTGGTGTTTTAATTGGGAAAGGAAATAATATTAAAGAAATAACCAGTAAAGGCACAACTTTTGAAGGATTTAACGCTTCTGCTTTAATGATTGAATTTGCCAAAAAACATCAAACAACTCTGCCTCTTTGTGAAAAAATTAACCATATTTTACAAAGTGATTTTTCCACCAAAGAAATTAAAACTATCATCTCTCACGCAATTTTATCTAACTAATATAAATGATTCTAATTATCGATTTCGGCAGCCAAGTAACACAACTTATTGCCCGACGCATTCGCGAACTTAACGTTTACTCTGAAATTAAAAATCCCAATATTTCACTTGATGAAATTAAGAATTTAAAGCCAGAAGCCATTATTCTTTCTGGTGGACCAGAATCGGTTTATGAAAAAGATGCACCAACCATTGATAAAGGAATTTTTGATTTAGGCTTGCCAATCTTGGGAATTTGCTACGGACAACAATTAATTTGCCACTTACTGGGCGGAAAAGTTGAAAGTTCTTCAGAGCGTGGTTTTGGAAAATCAATGCTAGAAATTAACGGCGATTCTGATTTATTTAAAAATATTTCTACTGAAAAAAGCCAAGTTTGGATGAGTCATGGGGATCGAATCTCTGAAATTCCAGCTGGATTTGAAACAATTGGCAAAGCTGGGTCAGCTCCATTTGCAGCAATTGCAGATAAAACTAGAAAGATTTATGGAGTACAATTTCACCCAGAAGTTGATCATTCCTTAGATGGAAAAACCATCTTAAAAAACTTCGTATCTACAATTGCCAATGTAGCTCCAAATTGGACAATGGGCAATTTTATGGAAGAGCAAATTGCTGAAATAAAAACTAAAGTTGGAAACAAAAAAGTTATTTGCGGACTTAGCGGCGGAGTCGATTCTTCAGTTGTGGCGGCGTTAATTCATAAAGCAATCGGCAAGCAATTAACTTGCATTTTTGTTGATCATGGCATGCTTCGAAAAGACGAAGGAAAACAAGTTAAAGAAGTTTTTGAAGATCATTTTAAAGCCAATTTAATCTATATTGACGCGGCAGATTTATTCTTAAAAAATCTTGATGGAGTTAGTGATCCTGAGCAAAAAAGAAAAATAATTGGTAAAACTTTTATCGATATTTTTGAAATAGAATCAAACAAAATTGAAGATGCGGAATTTTTAGCGCAAGGAACTTTATATCCCGACGTTATCGAGTCTTCCCATCCAAACAGTGGCAAAAGCCACACTATTAAATCTCATCACAATGTTGGGGGTCTTCCAAAAGATATGAAGTTAAAACTTCTAGAACCAATTCGCACTTTATTTAAAGATGAAGTCAGAAAATTAGGAACAAAGCTTGGTTTATCTGTGCAAATGATTTCTCGCCACCCTTTTCCAGGGCCAGGGCTTGCAATTAGAATTCCTGGTGAAATTACTTTAGAAAAAATCAAAATTCTACAAGAAGCAGATGCAATTTATTTAGACGAAATTAGAAAATTTGGTCTCTACGATCAAATTTGGCAGGCATTTTGCGTGTTACTTCCAGTTAAAACCGTGGGCGTGATGGGCGATGCTCGAACATATGAATATGTTTTAGCAATGCGCGCCGTCACTTCATCTGACGGAATGACAGCAGATATTTTTCAGTATTCTTATGAATTCTTAACCTCAGCAACTAATCGAATTATTGGCGAAGTTCGCGGAGTTAATCGAGTGGTTTACGACGTTACCTCCAAACCCCCCGGAACAATAGAATGGGAATAAATCATTCTAATTTTTAATGCCCGTAAGCAATAAAAAAGGACTTCCCTATCAAATAAATATCTTATCAAGAGATAATTCAGCAAGCCGTAGAATTAATTGTTGCGGCCGGAGAAAATAAGGGAGAAAATAAGGGAGAAAATAAGGGAAACAAAATTGCCTTTGTAATTTTATTTGAGGGTATCATAAAATCAGGGAGGGTACCAAAAAAGCTCTCAGCGCTGGTCTGAATTTGTAAAACTGACCTTCAAATACAGTTCGCTTAGTAAATTTACTTCCCAAACTCTAGATCAATTTCCTTCCAAATATCATATTTATCTTGCGGTAGATTTCTAATTGGGCTGCAAAGTTTTAATGATTTTTTGACCACATCAACAGCATTTCTAAACTCCTCTTCTTTAGGGTCGGAATATTTATGAAAATCTTTAATCACCACTTTTTTCGGATCAATATATCCATCTTCTTCAATGAAAATATGAACATTGATTGTGGCAATATTTTCAATTTCCATTTGATCAAGAATTTTTCTGTAGCAGCGCTTCATTTGAGATTGAATATTGATCTTTTCTCTAGCTAGCAAATTTAAGCTCTCGATGCTATTTTGCGTAAAAGATTGCTCGGGTTCCTGATTTTTTGTACCATCTTCACTTTCATCAAGATCCAAATCCTTATTCTCATCATCAACATTTTCTATTTCTGATTTGGTTTCCAGCTTAGCTTCTTCTTTGGGTTTTTTTTCCTTGGGCTTATCTTCTTCTATTTTCTTTGGCTCTGGTTTCTTTGGTTCTATTTTCTTTGGTTCTATTTTCTTTGGCTCTGTCTTAGGTTCTGGCTTAGGGGTTAGATCTTTTGGTTTTGACTTTTTTGGTTCAGATTTAGCTTGATCTTTTTTAGATGATTTATCTTTAGATTTAGGCTTTTCTTTGGGTTTTTTTTGATCAGCAACAATCTCTGGGATCATTTCCTTAGGGGCTTCTAATTTAGGAGTTTGAATTATTGGCGTTTGAACTTTAGAGATTGCTTGATTGCTGTTATCTGAGTTTCCAGCTTTGACCACAAAACTAATAGCAACTTTACTGGTTTTTTCTTCTTTAATTGGTTCTGCAAGATTAAAGCTAAAATAGACCAGAATAAGAACTATTGAGTGAAAAAATAATGAATAAAGAAAATTGCGTATCATTATCCGTCTATTTCAGTGACCAGAACAACCTGCGTAAACCCAGCTGAATTGATCGATTTTACTGCTTCCATAACTCTGCCATAGTCTATTTTGCTATCTGCTCTAACAAATATTTTGCTATCGATATTTTTATTAGTCAGATCCATTAATTTGACCGGCAAAAAGCGTAGTTTAACTTTTTCTTCTTGTAAAAAAATTGTACCGTCGCTTTTAATTGAAACCGCAATTGGCTCGTCTTTAACTTGATTGGCTTTTGAAACGCCTTTAGGAAGTTCAAGCTCAATACTTCCTGTCATCATGGGCGCTGCAACCATAAAAATAATCAGCAAAACCAATAACACATCAACAAATGGTGTAATGTTAATGTCCGACATCGCCGCCCTTCTCTTTCGTGAATTTTTTCCTCCAATATTAAAAGCCATGATGTTTAGTTACTAATTACTGGTTATTTAAAATGGAGAAATCTCCGCTTTCTTTTTGAAGATATTTTAGAATTAAAGGCAAAGCAACTTCCAGATTTTCTTCCAATTGGTAAGGTGGATTAACAATAATCATTCCACAGCCTTTGAAGCCTTCCTTGATATTTTTATCAATAATAATTTCGGCTATTAAAATTTTTGAAATATTTAATTCTTTGATTTTTTGATGAAAAATTTGAACTGCTTTTTCATCAACAATTGGATACCAAACCAGGTAGATTCCGGTTGAAAATCTTTTGTAGCCTTCTTTTAAATATTTAATAATTTGTTCAAAATCGTCTTTTTTGCCATTTTCTTTCTCAAAAGGAGGGTCGATTAAAATTAAACCGCGCTTGATTAGAGGTGGTAAATGCGATTTTAAAAGCAAATATCCATCTTGATTTAAAGTTGTGGTTTTTTGGTTTCCAGCAAAACTTTTTCTTAGAATTTGAAAATCAACTGGATGAAGTTCAGCAAAAATTCCCTTATCAGACCAATTATCATTTTCTCTTAGAAATTGCTTAATAATTTGCGGCGACCCTGGGTAAGTCTTTATTTCACCTCTATTTAAGCGATTAAAAAGTCGAACAATATTTATGTAGTTTTGAAATAAATTATCAGGATTTTTCTGCTCTAAAAGTTTTAAAATTCCGTCTTTAAATTCGCCAGTTTTATTGGCCTGCTCGGAACTTAAATCATATTTTCCAAGCCC
>JBLHNE010000141.1:0-4201 GCA_047619265.1 Rickettsiales bacterium
CTAATTTAAATATCGCAAACGAAATAACTTTAACTGCCAATTACAATCTTTCAGTTAATAATATTTTGGTGTCAGGAAATTTGGATTTAGGAAATTCATCAAAAGAAATTGATGGAAATATTTCAACTTCTGGCGGATCAGCAACTATTAATCTAGGAAGCTCCAGTCACACAACTTCAGGAGATTTTTCCACCTTAAGTGGAGATATTTTAAAAATAAATGCACTAAATAATTCTAATATTGGAAATATGGAAGTTGGCGGCAATGTTTCTATCGCATCTGGATTAGGCCTTAAAATTTCTTATGATAGTAACGAAGGTTATCTATCTGACGGCACAAAAATTGCTATCATCTCTGGAACCTCTGGCTTTGTTAGCGACCTAGATGATGGTGATATCGATATTAACAACTCATCTTCAAATCAATCTGGACTTCTAACTTTTAAAACTAAGTCAGTGGGAAGTGAGCTATTTTTAATTGCTAATCGTAAGGGCTCTGAAACTTTTAGCGTCAATAAATCTGTGGCAGAAATTTATCAAAGTATCGATAAGGCCGGTGCTAGTGCGAGCGGAGAATTGAGGGATTTGCAAAGATTAATTGATAATAGTTCAACTACCAATAAGAATAGAGAATCCGCTTTAAAATCGTTAATTCCGCAAAATAATCAAGATCTAAATCAAGCTTCTTTAGATTCTGCTAAATACTCAATAAACATAACTTCCAATAGGGTTAAAAACTCTTTGTTTGGAATAAAAACTACAGATTCTAATTTTAAAAATTTAACAAATAATCCTAGGAATTTTACCGGATTATCGAACCCTGATATCTTGAGTAAGGAAAATATTTCCGATTTAAGTAAATTAAATTTTGACGATGAAATTTTTGATAACCAAGCAATTTGGATTCAAGGTTTTGAATCTTCAGCAGCGCAGCAAGATGTTGCTGATGCTGACGGATATCAATATTCAAATAGTGGCTTTGCCATTGGTGTTGATCAGGAAATTGCTCGCAATTTAAGATTTGGAATTTCTACCAGCCTTTCAATTGGAAACGTTCAGTCAAATAGCCCTAACCAAAAAGAAACCGATATAAATAGTTACCAATTCAATCTTTACAGCGGTTATAATTTTGAGTCTTATTTTGTTACTGGAATTTTGGGGGTTGCGATTAATAAATATAGCTCCACAAGGTCTATTCCTGATTTAAATTTAATTGCTAAATCTAGTTACGGCGGACAAACCTACGTTGGAAAATTCGAAAGCGGAATGATTAAAGAATTTAAAAATGGCTTTGTGGTTTCTCCCCGAATTGGTATAATTGCCGCAAGAAATCAAATTTCAACTTACA
Organism: Rickettsiales bacterium; assembly: GCA_047619265.1. GTDB lineage: Bacteria > Pseudomonadota > Alphaproteobacteria > Rickettsiales > UBA1997 > JAJTCH01. The sequence goes on from JBLHNE010000141.1 coordinate 1,348, forward strand.
AGGAGACTGGTGCTGGAACTTTAAATCTAAACATTAGTAATAAACATAACAATTTCTTGGAAGGAAGAATTGGTGGAGATTTAAGTTATGAAAACTTAAAAATTAAATATATTCAAATTAAACCAAAATTTAACTTAAGTTATGGATATGACTTTTTAGGAGCAGAACAATCTTCAGTGAATAGTTTTGAAGGGCAGAATAGCTCTTTTGAAATTAAGAATTCCAATATTGACAGAGCTAGTTTGAAATATGGATTAGGTTTTGATTTTTACGAAGAAGGTGGGGTTTTAATATCTTTCAACTACGGAGTTGAGCAGAAGAAAAGTTATAAAGCGCAAACAGGATCTTTGTATTTGCGCTATGATTTTTGGTAAGAATATAGTTGCTAAGAAATATATTTATTCCGAAAATATTTATTAAGGTAAAAGTTTATTTTTGGTAATAAACAATTTATCGTTAATTTCTTCACCAAATTTAGCATTGGTGAACTTAACTTCCGTAAGCTCTCCTAAATCGTTATTAACTTCCATCATAACAAATTCCAACGGATTATTACTAAAAATTAGTCTAAAAATTCCCGCTTCTTTTTTATTCTTCTTTACGATCCCAACTTTGGTAAAATCTTCAGATTTCTCAAAATCTACAATCTCAACATCTTTAGCAAAAAAAGAAAAATTCTTACGAGTTAGAAATGAAGCTGGAGTACTATTAGTTGTAAGGTAAGAAGTTTCTTCTAGTTCAACGTCGGTATATGACAAAACACTTCCATTAACAATAATTAGTAACGGCGTTGGATCGCCATATTCAACGCGCATTTTTCCTGGCCTAGATAGAAAAAATTTTCCTTTAGAAAGAGCTCCGTTGCTGGTTCTTTGAATAAAATCAGATTTTAGGAACTTGATCCCATTTAAATATTTTTCAATTTGAGTAAGGTCAGATTTATTTCTTCTTAAGATATCTTCACTCGAATTGGCAAGTGAATGATTGATTCCGGTAAAAAATAAAAAAGAGGCGATGATAATTTTAAGCATTTGTTTGCAAGTATAGATAATGTTAATTAAGCGAAGCCATAAAATTTTAAAGATAATTCTGAGGCCGTGGTAATATAGACAATAAAGATATAGTTCCAAATTTAAAGTTAAAATAAATCATGTAGCAACCCCTGTTTCAAAAAAGTAATGCTAAAAAATATTGTAAAATTTTAGTTTGATATCATAACAATGATTAATTGCGAACTAGAGATGTGCTATATTATTAAGGTTTTTTTGATAAAATTACATCATATTGGGACATTAACTTTTGATTAGTCTAATTTTAAATAATAAGCTCTCATAGATATCGACGGATATGCTTATTAAGAGTTGTATTAAAATTTCCCGATAGCGTTGTAAAAACTAATTTCAGTAGAATTTGAGGTGAAGTTGGAAGAAAATTATTCCTAAAATATAAAAGTTCTTATTGTTAAAATGCAGTTTTCTAAAAGTTTTCCAGATGATTTAAGGTCGCAAATAAGCGTTTCTGACGTAGTTGGAAAGCGTGTTGAACTTAAAAGAAAAGGTAAGGAGCATTCTGGTCTTTGCCCGTTTCATATCGAAAAATCTCCGTCATTTACAGTTAATGATCAGAAGGGTTTTTACCATTGTTTTGGTTGCGGGGTTCATGGTGATATTATTGGCTTTACAATGCAAATTGAAGGTCTTGGATTTAAGGAGACAATTGCAAAATTAGCTAATGATTATGGAATTCAGATTCCTATAGTTTCAAATTCAAGTCAAGAAGAAGAAGAGCAACAAAGACTAAATCGAGATTATTTGCTTTTAGAAAATATTTGCCAGTTTTTTGAGAATCACTTGCTTTCAAATAGCGGCAGTGAAGCTTTGCAATATCTTTATTCCAGAGGCCTAAACAATTCTAATATTAAAAAATTTCGGTTAGGCTTTGCGCCTCTTGACGCTAATTTATTGTTGGATCACTTAAAATCAAAATCTTTTAGCAATTCAGAATTACTGGCTTCTGGAATTATTGGTCAAAATAGCAATGGGAATTTATACAACAAATTTCGCAATAGAGTAATTTTTCCGATCACTAATTTAAAAGGAATTATAATTGCTTTTGGCGGAAGAATTTTGGGTGAGGGTCAGCCAAAATATTTAAACTCATCAGAAACTACTCTATTTAAAAAAGGACACAATCTCTATAATTTTTCTGGAGCCAGAAAATCAATTTACGATCAAAAATTTGCAGTTGTAGTTGAAGGATATATGGACGCAATTTCATTAAGCATTAACGGAGTTGAAAATGTTGTAGCGCCTCTTGGAACTGCACTTACTCTTGATCAAATTCAGATTCTTTGGCGATCTACCGACGATATTGTGGTTTGCTTAGATGGAGATTCTGCAGGATTAAAAGCCATGAGAAGAACCATTGACGTTGTTTTGCCAAGTGTCAATCCTAAGCATTTAATTCGTTTTGCACTCTTGCCAGATAAAATTGATCCAGATGATTTTATTCGAAAAAATGGCAAAGCGGTGATGCAAAATTTCTTACAAAATGCCAGCAACCTATCGAAAGTTCTGTTTGATTTTGAAGCTAAAGATTTGGATTTAAATCACAATCTTGAAGGCTTGGTTTCGCCGGAGAAAAAGGCTATGCTTGAGGATAAATTATTTAAAAAAGTAAATTTAATTTCTGATGCGAGCAGTAAAAAACATTTTTCTCAATATTATAGAAATTTATTATATGAGCTTGGGAAAAATAAAAAATTCCAAAGTAAGAAAATCACTTCCAAGACGTCAATAAATCACAATTTTGATTTAGATAGTCAAGATATCTACAGTATTTATATTATATCTTA
>JBLHNE010000142.1:0-4137 GCA_047619265.1 Rickettsiales bacterium
TGAAGTATGTCCATTTTTTAATATCTTCAAAGACAAACTTCTATTACATGAGCATTATTTAAGCTTTACTTGAGGCTTTTACTCTTATTTTATGACCATCAAATTTGGTGCCATGAATATTTTTGATTGCAGATGCCGCTTCTTCTTCATTGATCATTTCAACAAATCCAAAACCTTTAGATTCGCCAGTATTTTGATCTTTAATTATATCGCAGGTTTTGACTTTTCCATGAGTTTGAAACACTTTGATAAGCTGTCTTGAAGTTGTTTTACGAGATAGGTCGAATACATTAATAATCATTGGAATTCTTTAAGTTGTTTTAATTAATTATGTTGCACTTTTTTAGTGTTATCATTTTAGATCTTTTGTAGGTATTTCTTCCTTGAATAGTTATGGGTTGATTTCTAACAAGTTTAGAGGCTTTTTCAATTTGCGTTTTATTATCTAAAAGACAATTAATTTTTGAAAAATAATTTTCTGGATCTTTGATTATTATTGATTTTTTTTTCACCATCAAAACATTTCCGGATATTTTTAATAGTTTATCTTTATACATCTCATTTGCCTTAATCTCATTATCTCTATATATCTGGTTAATATCTTTAATATTAACCTCTATCAAATTCTGATCAGCCTCAATTTTCTGATTTATAACCAATCCAATAAATAAGAACCCAATTAAAATAAGAAAAATTTTTGCTAATATTGAAAAAGAAACATTAAATTTTTTTTCAATAAACTGGTTACAAGGAGGAAAAATTACCAATGCCATAATTATATAAATCAAAAATATGAGCACACTCGTAGAAATAAGAGTCAATCCAACATAAACAAACAAAAAACTAAATATCCAACTCACAATCAAGCCAAATGAAATATTTTTTTTAGGAGTTTTTGAAGAATCTCTATTTTGATAATTTGGTTCCATACTTTTATAAAATTAAGAGAATTTTAAGAAGGTCTAAGATGATATTTTTTAAAAATTATTTAGCAAAAAAACATATAATTATAAAAAATAAAGGTGATAAAAGTTAATATCACTACCACTAACCATTTTTTACTGATGATTAAAATATTTAGTTTACAACTAGAAAATCTAAAATCTTAGTACCTAAATAACTCGACCAGTAAAATTTTCTTCCATTCATTTTTATGGATGTCAGGACCATTGATCTTCATTGTACATTCTGCATATTTTTGATTTTCATCAAACAATTAGTTTGTTAGTGTTATGAGTTTAATAAGTGGATATGATTTTTTAAAATAATTTTAGAAATTATATAATTTATTTTATTTTTTCTCTGATTTTATTAAAAATAAAGAGCCAGATAAATGCTTAATTTTTAAAACAAGGTTTACAAGCTAATTATCGTCATTTTTTGCATAAAATCCCTTAATTAAATAAATTATTTAATGAATTTTAATAAAATATTACTCGCCATTTTAATCGTCTTGGCAATAATCTTGACCTATTTTTTAACCTTAAAAACAGAAATTAAAATGCCTCAAGCAAAACAAATCCCCCATAAATTAGAAATCCATAAAGATGTTAGAATCGACAATTATTATTGGTTAAATAACAAAGAAAATCCCGATGTAATTAAATATTTAGAAGATGAAAATGCCTACACAGCAGAAAAATTAAGCTCGACCGAAAATTTGCAAGAAGAGCTTTTTAAAGAAATGAAATCGAGAATTAAGGAAAAAGATCAAAGCTTGCCAACCAAAAAAGGCAATTATTACTATTACATTCGTTTTGAAGAAGGAAACCAATATCCAATTTACTGCCGAAAATATCAAAATTTAGATGCTCCTGAAGAAGTATTTTTAGATGTTAACAAGCTAGCCAAAGGCCATGAATATTTCAATGTTGGCAATATTGCCTTAAATTCTGATCACAGCATATTGGCCTACAGCGTTGATGTTAAAGGACGTAGAATTTATGACATTTTCTTTAAAGATTTAAAAACCGGAGAATTATTAAGTGATAAAATTTTGGAAGTAACCGGAAATGCGGTTTTTTCTGAAAGTGATTGCTTATTCTACACCGATAAAAATAAAACCACTTTAAGAGCTGACCGAGTTTATTTGCACAAAATTGGTCAAAAACAAAGTGCCAATCAAGAGATTTATTTTGAAGAAGACGACACATATCATGTGAGCGTTTCCAAATCAAAAACTAAAGATTTCATCTACATTAGTTCTTCTCATAAAACCTCCAATGAGGTTCGAATGATTCCTGCCGATAAACCTTTAAGCAAGCCCGTTGTTTTTCAAAAAAGAGAATCTGGATTGGAATATTCACCAATTCATGCTCGCGATAGGTTCTTTATTTTAACCAACTACAAAGCCAAAAATTTCCGCATTATGGAAGCTGATTTAGGACAAACAGACAAGAAAGATTGGCGCGAAGTAATTGCCCATAATCCTGCAATTTTGATTGAAGATGTTGATGTTTCTAAAGATTATTTAGTTCTCAGCGAAGTAGAAAATGGTCTGGATGCGATAAAAATTATTAAAAGAGATTCTTTGGAAAGCTTCTATTTGCCAGCCAAAGAGGAGGTTTACACCAGCTACATTGGGTCGAATCACGATTATGAAAGCAAAATCTTAAGATATGGCTATCAATCAATGACCACACCATCTTCGATTTATGATTACGATATTGAAAACAAAACTGAAGAACTCAAAAAACAGCAAGAGGTTTTAGGTGGTTTTAAAAAAGAAGATTATTTAACCAAAAGAATTTTTGTAAAATCTCATGATGGCAAAGAAATTCCGGTTTCTATGGTTTATCACAAAGATACTAAAATAAGCTCTGTAACTCCCTTACTTCTTTATGGCTATGGATCTTACGGATACTCAATTCCACCATCTTTTAGTTCAAGCCGTTTATCGCTTTTAAATAGAGGTTTCATTTTTGCCATTGCCAATATTAGAGGAGGTTCCGAGATGGGCAGATCTTGGTATGAAGATGGTAAAATGCTCAATAAGAAAAATACCTTTAAAGACTTCGTTAGCGTCAGTAAATATTTAATTAAAAATAACTACACCTCAAAAGAACATCTTTATGGCTATGGTGGAAGTGCTGGCGGTTTATTGATTGGAGCTGTTATTAATATGGAACCAGAATTATTTAATGGCGTTATTGCCGCTGTGCCATTTGTCGATGTTTTAACCACTATGCTCGACGATTCAATTCCTCTCACCACTTCTGAATATGACGAATGGGGCAATCCTAATGAAGAGAAATATTACAATTACATCAAATCTTATTGCCCATACAGCAATGTTGAAGCTAAAAATTACCCTAATATTCTAGTCACAACCGGCCTTCACGATTCGCAAGTTCAATATTTTGAACCAGCAAAATGGGTGGCAAAATTAAGAGAATTAAAAACTGATCAAAATTTACTTCTAATGAAAACCCAAATGGAAGCTGGCCACAGCGGCGCCACGGGAAGATTTGAATCTTTAAAGGAAGTTGCTCTTGATTATGCTTTTTTGCTGTATCTTGAAGGAAAATAATATTCTGAATTAAAAATCTGAAGACTTAATAAGGCTCAATAATGAATTTGATTCACATTGGAATCTGGCATTAAAAAAGTATTGTTTTTACTTCAAGTATTTTGATCAAAAATTTTCTTAAAAAACGCCAATCTAAAAATAAAAGTGATTAAGTTTTATACAGAAAAATTCCTTAAAACTAAAATTAACAATTTTTTGGTTTTAATAGCTTTAATTGCAATTGCTGTTTTATTTTATAAAAAAGTTGATTTAGAGCCTAAAATTAGCGCAAATTTCTTCTTTTCAAACGATAGCAAAATTTTCAAGGAAGTTAGTCAGGTTAATAAATAATTCCCCTCTGGCGAGCAAATAATAATTGGCGTTCCAGCTAAAGATATTACCAGCTCTTACTATGTAGAAAAAATTAGAAATCTCACCAACGATCTACAAAATATCAAAAATATCGATGCAGCTTTAAGCATAACAAAAGGTCCGGAAGATATTGAGGCAGCACTTAATAATCCTTTGTGGAAAAGAGTTGTAGTTAGTAAAAATCACGACGCATCTTTTATCATCTGTTTTTTAAACAAAAATAGCGATTACGAGAAAGTGATTTTTGATGTTGAAAA
>JBLHNE010000143.1:0-3978 GCA_047619265.1 Rickettsiales bacterium
AATATTGCCGCTGATTCTCTAAATTCTAATTATTCTTTCAAATATCACGATAAAGAAAAAGGAGTCAGCATTTACAGCTTTGATGATGAAAAGGGCAGATCTTATTACAACTCCGCCTTCAGTAGTGCAGAGCAAGAAGCTCCATTTATGATTGATGGATTAATGCATAATGATGAAATCAGAAGTGATATTCACTCAACTGATACTCACGGTTACACTAAAACCATATTTGCAGCAACGCATATGCTGGGAATCTTTTTTGCTCCGAGAATTAAAAATCTTGGTAAACCGTACCTTTTTACACGAATGTTGCCAAAGGACCTATTAGCTAAGTCTTTTGATTAACAAGAAGCGCAGCAAGGGAATTCCTTAAAATTCTAATAACGGCTAGCCCAAGCCGATAGAACTTTTGCAACATATTCGCCATCTTTCGGATCTTCCATTAAAAGATGGTCGGCCGTGTCTAGGGATATGAAACTTTTTGGGTGTTTAGCGGTTTCGTAGATCATTCGGGCATTTTCAATTTTGACCGTTTCGTCTCTTGGAGAATGCATTACTAGCAAGGCTTTGTCTAAATTTTCGATATTTTCTTGCATATTATGCCCCTCGATATCGTCGATAAATTGCTTTTTAATAGTGAATTGACGCCCCACTAAACTTATTTGGGCAGAGCCTTTTTCTTTTATTTCTTGAATACTTCCTTCAAAACTATGTTGAACATGTGCCGAATCGAAAGGAGAGCCAATAGTGGAAACAGCGCTAGCTTCTTTAATATATTTTGCGGCAGCTAAAATAGCAGTTCCGCCAAAGCTGTGGCCGATTAGAATTTTTGGAGCCTGAAATTTTTCTCTCATAAAATCTGCGGCAGCGACCAAATCATTTATGTTTGATGAAAAATTGGTGTCGGCAAAATTTCCATTACTTTTGCCAATTCCAGTAAAATCGAAACGAAACAAAGCTATTCCTTCTTTATTTAAATATTTTGCAATGCGGTTGACGGTATTTAGATCTTTATTGCAGGTGAAGCAATTGGCGTACAAGGCATATGATTTTGGATTTTTAGGAGAATCGAGACTCGCCGAAAGAACCTCCCCTAAAGAACCAGTAAAGGTTATTTTATTTGATTTTCTTGAAGACCTAATGGAAAACATGGACATATTTTTATGGGTTAAGTTTTAAGCTATTGAATCTGCAGTATTTCAATAGATTTACAACTAAATTAGAATTTAATTGCCAATAGGGGAAATTTTATCTCTTTATCGCTTCCCTTGAGTTTTGTTGAAGACGGAATAGGGCAATTTTCATCTGCTTTTGAGATTTTTTCCTTTGAAGTGGTTGCTTTTAAGATGTTTGCTCTTGCTGCAATTTTTGCTTAAATGGCAAGTGCCGCAAGAGCCAGAATTTTTAATGTAGAATCTATAAAAAAGAAACACCGCAAAAGAGATGATGGCGGCGATTAATATGAAATCTATTAAAGCCATATTCCTGCAATATTGAAGATTAAGAAAGATAAAATCCAAGCCACAAAAAACCCAATTGCCGCCGCCGCACCAAACCATTTCCACGTTCCAAATTCTTGTTTCATTGCAATTCCCGTCACAATGCAAGGCATGTAAAGCAAAGTAAAGACCATGAACACGAAGGCTGTTAATGGGGTGAAACTTTTTCTTATTATATCTCTTAGAGAATTATTTCCTTCGTCACTCTCAAATGTCATTGAGGAAATTCCAAAGGTCGATAAAACATTATGTACGGCAGATTTGGAAGCAAAAATAAAGGAAGATCCGATTGTTGCTAAATCGTCTTTGAAAGAAAGCTCCTCTTTTTTGTGTTCATCTACTTTGTCAGTATAAATTGATCCCATGGTGCTAATAATAATTTCTTTAGCAATTATTCCTGTAATTAGCGATGCTGAAGCCTCCCAATTTCCAAAGCCAATTGGCCTAAATATTGGTGCAATTGCTTGTCCTGTTTTTCCTAAATAAGAATCTTGTTTATTTTCCACTCCCCAAGGCAAATTGAGCAAAAACCAGACAAATATCGAAACCGCCAGAATGTAGGTTCCTGCCTTAATTAGAAAATGTTTACCTTTTTCCCAAGTGTGAATTATTAAACTTTTAAAAGTTGGAAGCCTGTAAGGCGGAAGTTCCATAATGAATAATGGAGCTTCTTGTTTAAAAATGGCTTTTTGTAGAATCGCACCAACAATTCCAGCAACAACAATTCCTAGAACATAAAGCAGCCAAATTACCGTTGCCGCATTGGAATAGAAAAAGGCGCTGGTGAAAAGAACGTAGACCGGCAATCTAGCGCCACAAGACATGAAAGGAATGACCATGCAGGTGACAATACGATCTTTTGTCGATTCTAAAGTTCGGGTGGCATAAATTGCTGGAACATTACAGCCAAAACCAATTAAAAGTGGGACGAAAGATTTTCCGTGCATTCCCATTGAGCGCATCAAGCGGTCGGTAATGAAGGCGGCTCTGGCCATGTATCCGCTTGATTCTAAAAAGGTGATGAAAAACATCATTGCAAAAATGACAGGTATGAAAACCATAATGAAGCCAACTCCACCAATAATTCCATCGACAATTAAAGATATGAACCATTCGGGTGTTTGAATTGCTGATAATCCGAAAAAGGCCCATTTTGATAGAATTTGAGAAAAAACCGTATCGGTCCAATCAATAAAAGGAGAGGAAACGTCGAAAGTGAATTTAAACATTAGCCACATCACCGACAAAAATATCGGAATTGCGAGGAATTTATTTAAAACAATTTTGTCAATATTTTGGGTGATGTTGTAGTTATTTTTTTGCTCTAATGTAACAATTTCTTTACCAATTTTGCTGGCAATTTCATATCTTTTTTCGGTAACGAATGATTCAACATCGTCATCGCTGAATTCTTTCAATTGAACAAGATCATCGCTTAAATCAATATTCTTAAAATTATCAGCTCCTTTGAAATCAAGATTATTTTCTATTATTTTGAGCTTAAGCCATTTTTCAGGAAATTGACGATGCCAACATTGATCTTTTTGATATTTTTGAGTAAAGGCATTTAGGACATCATCTAAATCTTTGCCGTAAGAAATGTCTTTTGGAATATCACTTTTTTTAATATTGATGATTGCTTCCAAAATTTTCTCAACTCCTTTCGCTTTAGTGGCAACTGCAGTAAGCGCCTTAACTCCTAAAAGTTTTTCAGCCAATTCTAAATTTACATTTATGCCTTTTGACAAAGCCTCATCATAAATGTTGAAAACTACGATAGTTGGAATTCCAAGTTCTAGAAGTTGAATTGTTAAGTAGAGATTGCGCTCAATATTGGTGGAATCGATGACATTAATTAAAAAATCGCAATTCTGATTAATCAAGAAATCACGCGCAATTATTTCTTCTTGGCTGTAAGGCGAAAGGCTGTAGATTCCTGGAAGATCGACTAATTTTATGGAGTGGTTTTTAAATTTTAACTCAGCTTCTTTTTTTTCAACCGTTACTCCCGGCCAATTTCCAACTTGCAATCTGCTGCCTGAAATAGCATTGACTAAAGTAGATTTTCCGCAATTTGGATTACCTATTACCGCAACTTTAATTTCCTTCATTATTTATTCGTTGATTATTTCGATGCAGATTAATTTTGCTTCCTGCTTTCTTAAAGAAAGGCTGTAGCCCTTGATGATGATTTCGAGAGGATCTCCTAGAGGAGCTTTCTTTTTAAGAAGAACTATTTCGCCTTTAATAATTCCCATATCTCTGAGGCGACGCTTAATTCTTTGGTCTCCGGCAGAGTCGATATTGATGATTTTTGCTTTTTTGCCAATTGCCAAGTTAGATAGGTTTTCTGACATTAGACGAGTTTTACGAAGATGCTATTAGCAAGCTCTTTGGAAATTCCAAAAGTTGAGTTTTCTTTTCTCAAAAGAAATAATCCGCCAATATCATTGCCTAAAACTTCTATTACATTACCTTT
>JBLHNE010000144.1:0-3960 GCA_047619265.1 Rickettsiales bacterium
GGATTTTAATCTTAATTTCAGTAAAAACTGGTCGTTAATTAACGATTGGAAAATTAGATCAGTAGAGCAGCAAAATGATAGTAATCCTGAAATATATCGCCAAATCTTATCCGAACGTCGAGGACTAGAACTTAGGGATGATGGGTTGGTAATTGAACAATTAAAAGGGCAGTATGCCAATGAAGATGCTCGTTTCTTCTTCGGTAAATTTAATCCTGAATTCGGAACAGCCTTTCGTAAAGAAAAAAGAATTGGAGTTTTTGTAACTGACTTTACTAAAGATTACGAAATTAGGGAAAAGATTGGTGCAGGATTTACTGCTATCTTGGAAAATACTGAAATTACCGCTAATTTATTTTTTAACGACACAACATTTCTTAGTGATAGCGCTTTTAACAACAGAGGAAGATCTGAGAGGTCGGACGGTCTCGCAGGAGATACTTCAACCCCATCTTCGTATACAATTGCAATTGAAGGACAAGATTTGTTCAACATTCCTGATCTATTTTACAACGCTGGATATAGAAGCTTAAGAGTTGATAGCGCACCAGGAAGGGAAGATGAGACGGGTTACGTCGGAGGGTTGGAATATCTTCTACCAATTAACTCTAGCATCTCTTTCATTCCATTTGTCGAAATCGCTAAAATTAATAATTTTACCGGAGAAAGTAATCGAGATTCGACATATGCAACAATAGCTTTAATTGCTAAATATAGCAGGTGGACGGCTGGAATGTCTCATATTGATAGACAAATAAAATCAGATATCCAAAATATTAAAGATAAACAAATGCAATATTTTGTTGGTTATAAATTTGAAAACAATGTTATGATTGATGTCAGTAAGGCCGACATCAAAGAAGATGGTCATAAAGCATCATTGGTTGGTTTACTGGTTTCTTATGTTTATAATTTTTAATCGTAATCCTTATATAATTTAGATCTTTCTGTAAAGCTAGATACAGTCTTTTTTTGTGAAATTTGAGTTAAAAAGTAAAATAAATCTATTCTCGACATAACTGCCCTGTTTCATCATTGGCAAAATTGCTTTATTAATTAATTCTAAAATAAATATGATTTCATATATTCCTTACTTAAATTTAATAATTTTATTAGCAGCATTTTTTTTAGCTTACAATTCATTATCGATAATTTATTGGACAGTTCTTGGATTGGTTTTTATTCTGCAATTCAATCCCTCTATATTTTTCTTGGTTTCTTATCTAATATTAGCAGCTTTCTTCTCATTTCCAATAATAAGAAGGCATTTAATTACAAAACCAATTATTAGCTTAATTAGGTATTTAAAATTATTGCCAAAAATTTCCGAAACTGAAAAAACGGCTCTAAAATCTGGAACTGTTTGGGTTGATGGCGAGTTATTTTCTGGAAAACCAAACTTTAAATCAATTTTTGCCAATAATTATCCAAGTTTGAGCGCTGAAGAAAAATCATTTTTAGCAAATGAAGTAGAAGAGCTTTGCGCTATTTGCGTTGATTATGAGGTTTATAAAAATAAAGATTTATCACCAGAAACTTGGCAATATTTAAAAGATAAAAAGTTTTTTGGAATGATTATTCCTAAAAAATATGACGGCCTCGGATTTTCAGCTTTCGCTCATAGCTGTGTTATTCAAAAACTATCCTCCAGATCGGTTCCTCTTGCAATAACTGCTATGGTTCCTAATTCATTAGGACCAGCAGAGCTTCTCTTAGAATATGGAACTAAGTCTCAAAAAGATTATTATCTTCCAAGGTTAGCTATTGGTATTGAAGTTCCTTGCTTCGCTTTAACTGAGACAAATGCAGGAAGTGATGCCACTTCTATTGTTTCAGATGGCGTAGTTTTTAAAGACGAAGATGGTGAAATTAAAATTAAATTAAACTGGAATAAGAGATATATCACTCTAGGAGCAGTTGCAACTTTGATTGGATTGGCATTTAAACTAAAAGATCCAGAAAAACTATTAGGTCAAGATATTGATCTTGGTATTAATTGTGCTTTAATTCCAAGCGAAACAAAAGGTGTTATACAAGGAAGAAGGCACGACCCATTAGGAACACCTTTCGTAAATTCTCCTTTAAATGGAGAAAATGTCATAGTTGGCTTAGATGTTATAATAGGTGGGAAAGAAGGTATCGGAAAAGGCTGGAAAATGCTCATGGAATGTCTAGCTGCTGGACGCGGAATATCACTTCCATCAACCAGCGCCGGAGGAGCTAAATTAGTTGCAAGAGCTGTCACGGCATATGCTAGCATTAGAGAACAATTCAATCTTTCAATTGGTAAATTCGAAGGAGTAGAAAAAGTTATAGCCAGAATTATTGGCAAAACTTACACACTAGAAGCGATGCGTTCATTCACGGCTGGAGCTGTTGATTCTGGCGCCAAGCCAGCAGTCATTACTGCTATTGCTAAATATCATGCAACTGAGATGTTTAGAGAGGTAGTCTCTGACGGTATGGATATTATGGGCGGCGCAGCAATAATTCGCGGAAAAAGAAATCTGCTTGCCAATGCTTATTTTTCAGTGCCAATTTCTATTACGGTCGAGGGTGCAAATATTATGACGCGTAGCCTAATTCATTTTGGGCAAGGGGCAATAATGTGTCATCCTTTCGCTTATAAAGAAATGGAAGCTTTGGAGAAAAATGATGTTGCAGCTTTTGATAAAGCTTTATTCGGGCATATTTCCCACTTTTCTGGCAACATCATTCGCGCCTTACTATTAAGCTTTAGTCGCGGTCATTTTCATAAAAGCAGCAAAAAAGGATTAATTGGCAAATATGAGAAAAAAATAGCTTGGGCATCTGCAAGCTTTGCGGTTTTGGCAGATGTTGCAATTATTAAATTTGGAGGAAATTTAAAGCGTAAAGAAAAGTTAAATGGTAGATTTGGCGATATTCTCTCAATGATGTATATGGCGGTTTGCGTGCTTAAAAAATTCGACGTAGATGGCAGAAAAGTTGAAGATGAAGCTCTAGTTGAATATGTTATGAAGGATTTATTTGGAAAAATTCAAATTGCTTTTGATGGATTATGGCAGAATTTATTTAGTGGTTGGGGTAGGTTAATTAGTACTCCAATAGCTTTTTATTCAAAATTAAATAGCTTTTTGTGTTCAGCAAAAGATCAATTAGAAAATGTTATAGTTGAAAAAGCCTTAAAATCAGGAGATTTTCGTAATAATTTGACTAGCGGAATCTATCTTCCAAAAGATCAAAACCAAGCTTTGGCAAAACTTGAAAATGCTTTTATATTATTTGAACAATCACAAATAATCATCAATAGAATTAGAAGAGCAATTAAAGAGGGAATATTGCCTAAAAAAGATCTTGAAGATTTATTCGGGGATGCTGTAACAAAAAATATCATTACAAAAAATGACGTCTTAATCATTAAGCAATCTCAAGCAGCAACTTACGATGCTGTTCAGGTTGATGAATATAGTTTGGAAGAATATAAGAAAATTTAGTTTGGAATTATTTTTTGTGGTTTCTACTTAAATAAAAGGTAAAAAATTCATAAATAACTTAATTTTTAAAACTTAGATTATTTATACTGATTTTTATTTTTTGGATAATTTTGGATAGGAAATACAAAAATCACTAATTAAGCAAATTTCACATTTTGGCTTTCTGGCAACACAAACATATCTCCCGTGCAAAATTAACCAATGATGAGCGTGTTGTTTCCACTCTTTAGGAATTTTCTTTAAGAGTGAGATTTCAGTTTTTAACACATCTTTTTCTTTAACAATTCCAATTCGGTTTGAAACCCTAAAAACGTGAGTATCAACACCAATTGTCGGTGCTCCAAAAGCGCAATTCATTACCACATTGGCGGTTTTTCTACCAACACCAGCAAGAGACTCTAAATCTTCTAAATTTTCTGGAATTTGTGAATTAAATTTTTCGATTAACTTTTTTGAAAGCGCAATGACATTTTTAGCTTTGCCA
>JBLHNE010000145.1:0-3952 GCA_047619265.1 Rickettsiales bacterium
GGATCAAATATTGAAAACATATTTATTTAGATGAAGATTTTCTGGCCAAATAGAATACTACTGATACAAAGGAAATAATTAACAGAACATAAAGGCTTAAATACATTGCAAGAGTCGTGGCGATCATTCCACCTGAAACAACCGATCCACTTGCAGCGGCGTCAGCTGTTTTCAAAACTCCATAAACCAAATATGGCTGGCGACCAATCTCCGTAACATACCAACCCGCAATGAGCGCCACCCAACCAGAGAAAGTCATTACCAATAAAGATTTTGTAACAAATTTATTGGGAGCAGATTTTCTAAACAAAATAAAAGCCGAAGACCACGAAACTGCTAGCATCAAAAGACCAACTCCAACCATGATTCTAAAAGCAAAGAATACTGGAGCGACTGGCGGATGTTTTCCCTCAAATTCATTCAAACCTTTTATTTCACCATCAGGGTCATGAGTTAGAATCAGACTAGCAAGTTTTGGAATTCCAACTTCAAAATGATTAGTTTTATTTTTGGCATCAGGAATTGCAAAAAGTAGCAACGGCACTGATTTTTTAGTTTCCCAAATACCTTCAATAGCAGCAATTTTTGCTGGCTGATTTTTCAAAGTATTTATGCCGTGAAAATCACCAAGAACAATTTGGATCGGAATTAGAAAAGCCGCCAGATAAACTCCAGTTTTTAGAGCAGCCAAAACTGATTCTGATTTATCATTTCTTAACCATCTGTAAGCAGAAACTCCCGCAACAAAAAAAGATGCTGTCAGTCCAGAAGCAATCAACATGTGAAACATCATGTAAGGCATTGCAGGATTAAAAATAACCTCTTTCCAAGAAGTGACAAAAGCTTGGCCATTAATCATTTCAAAGCCAGCAGGAGTTTGCATCCAGGAGTTCAGAACCAAGATCCAGAAGGCAGAAAGAGATGTGCCAAAAGCGACCAGAAAAGTCGCCAAAGTGTGCATATTGTTAGAAACGCGATTAAAGCCAAAAAGCATTACGCCCAAGAAAGTCGCCTCCAAGAAAAAAGCACTTAATACTTCATAAGCCAAAAGCGGACCTGCAACATTGCCAACTGTGTTCATGTATCCAGGCCAATTGGTGCCAAACTGAAAAGACATCGTGATGCCCGAAACTACGCCGAGTGCAAAACATAAAGCAAAAATCTTGACCCAGAAATTGTAAGCCTCTAACCATTTTTTCTGGCCAGTTTTAGTGAATTTTATTTTAAAATAGAAAAGGATCCAACCAAGAGCGATTGTGATGGCAGGAAAGAGGATGTGAAAGGTAACGTTGGCGGCAAATTGAACTCGGGCTAGTAGTAATGTATCCATATTTTTTTAGTTATTTTTAATTTTTTATTAGTTCTTTTTAGACAAAAGAACAGAAAACAAATTACTCCTTTTAAAAAAAAATTCAAATGAAATATTACTAAATATTACTAATTTATTGAAATTTGTAACTTCGTGTTGTTAAAGTAACTGGAAAATTATTTAGTAATTTTTTTAGATCAGTAATCTAGGGGTTGAATCTTATACCAAATCTCATCTTTAATCACTTTTTTAAACTGCATCTTTTTGGTCTAAAATTGAAGAGAAAAACCTTTTATATGCACCGATAAAGGCGGTTTTTCTTTTCAATTTTATTCTCAAAAATATTTTGTTTAAAAACGTAATTAAAGATGAGACTTGGTATTACAACAACCAATAATTTATTTTATGGTTAATGGAAGGGACTTGACCTACTGTGTTAAAAAACAACCTAAAAAACCAATATTTTTCAATTTATTTTTCCTCCCAAATATCAAATTTCTCTAACTTTCAAAAGGCACTCGATTAGCCATCAAAGAATTCAAAGAAAAAGGGATCAGGTTCATTCTATCAACCATAAAGATTTTTAATAGATTTTTAGTTGTTTATGGAAGCAATATGACCTCTAGGTTTTTTTTAATGATCCAAACTAACCTTTACTTTTTAAAGCTCTTGTTGGTTTTTTAACATTATCTAGAAGATATTTTAAATCTTCATCCTTAAAATCTGTCCGCTTAGAAAGCAGCTTAAAAAACAGTGAACATCTGTTTTCAGGTTTGATGAAAATAATATATGATTATTCTCGGTCTAGTTCTGATCCTGAAGAGTTCCAATCTGAGAAAAGCAACGAAGAATTTGTAAATTTTGGTTTGCCGTTTTGCAAACTGGTTATGAAGGATTTTGGGGGTGATATTTCTGTTAAATCTGTGAAAAATGAAAAAACGGAATTTTGTTTGAGGTTTGAGCAAACAAAATAAACGCCTAAAGTTCATATGCCAAAAAAATATCTACTTACCCGAAAAATTTCCTTAAATTAAGAATTTGATTTTGGTAAAAATACCCTTGAAAATTTTTAAGAAGAGGTTTAAAAACTAGCCCCCAGCAGAGCGAACGCAACATTCAATACTATTATTTTATGAATTTATTAAAAAATTTTGGCCCCGGATTAATTACAGCCGGTGCGGCAATTGGCACTTCACATTTTGTGCAAGCAACTCGGGCGGGTAGCTATTTTGGCTTTGATTTATTGTGGCTTATTGTAGTAATCCACATTGTAAAATATCCCTTTATCGAATTTGGTAGCCGCTACACCAGTGCCACTGGGGAGAATTTGCTTGTGGGATATTGGCGCTTTAACAAACCAATTTTTTACTTAATCACCTTTCTTTCAATATTTTTTACGCCATTTTCTTTTGCAGCTAACGGCTTCATTTGTGCGGGTATTATTAAGGCGGTTTTAAATGTTCCATTGAGCATAACGACCATTACAGCTCTTTTGCTGGGTTTTTGTACGATTTTAATTAGCATCGGTCGCTATAAATTGCTCGATGGGGCCATGAAAATTTTTATCGTAATTTTAAGTCTTACGACTTTGGTAGCAGTGATTTTGGCGGCCAAAAATTTTGTACCATTGCCACAGGAGGAAATTTTTTACAGTGATTATTCACCTTTCGAAATGCACCATATTCCTTTCTTAATTGCTTTAATGGGATTTATGCCAGGAAGTATAGACCTTTCGGTGTGGCACTCTTTATGGCTTAAGGCGAGAAATAAAACCAATAATGTGCTGAATTTTAAACAAGCAAGACTCGATTTTAATGTTGGATATGTAATTACAATTATAACTGCGGTTTTGTTTTTAAGCGTCGGTGCATTGATGGTCAATAACTCACAAATGGCGGTGCCAGATGGGGCCGATGATTTTGCGCGTCTGTTGATTGATTCTTATGTCCAGCTAATTGGATCTTGGTCATCTCCAATTGTTGGTTTGGCAATATTGGTAGCAATGATGTCAACTGTTTTGGCGGTTGTCGACAGTTATCCAAGGCTTCTAACAGAGAGCTTCTCGGTAATCAAGCGCATGAAGAATGGGGATGTGAGCGAGAAAGAGGAAATTGATAAAAGTCGTTTAATGCACAGCTTTTTAATGGCATTCTACAGTATTGTGGCGGTTTTAGTGATTATATTTTTATTTAGTGGTTTTAAACAAATTCTAGATTTCACTGCAAGCGTAGCGTTTGTTGTGGCTCCACTTTATGCTTTTGTTAATTATAAAATTGTGACCAGTAAATTGATGCCTGAAGAGTTTAGGCCAGGACTTGCAATTAGGATTTTAAGCTGGTTTGGAATGTTGTTTTTAATAGGCTTTTTGGGGTGGTTTTTGTGGGCGAAGATTTTTGTGATTTAGAGAGAAAAGGTCTTAGTTGATATGATTGGCGGTTGAAAAAAGCAAAAGGGTCATGTATGGACCCCGAATAAATGCAAGTATTTTTTCAAATAATGCTAGTCTTAAAAAACCAACGATTTCGTGACTAAAGGCAAACATGTATAAGGCTTAGGAGATTATTTTTATCAAAATAACTTATAATTTTTCCATAGCAGAGGTAGTTTGTCCGAATGTAAGTTATTTAATTCCTAATCAAGTCA
>JBLHNE010000146.1:0-3942 GCA_047619265.1 Rickettsiales bacterium
GGTATAGTAGGGTCATTGGCGGAACTTTGATTAATATTATTTTTCCCAGCAACTGACTGCGCAATAGCATTGCTTGATAAAATTAGAATCAATAAGGCAGAGGATATTAATTTTTTCATAATTTGAATAATTTCAAAAGATTTCATTAAAAGAATATAATAATTGGGTAGCAATTAATATCGTTAAGTTCTGATTTCTTTGGTGCCAAAATGGAATCTACGGATGCCAATTTGATGCCAATCTTCTTAAACGACTGCTTATAATCCCTAATATTTGCTCTATCAGCAACTCCAAACATATACTTAATTTTATGATCCTTGTTGTAATTTGTGATAAATTGAAAAATCTTATCAAGAAATCCTTTTTTAAGATCCCTACTTATTATCAAAGCTGAAATTTCAGAATATAAAACATTGCTTAGATCGACATTAATATTTTGATTACGGCAAATTTTCTGATATGTAAAATCTTTTTCGGGATATTCGTGAGATAGGTAACGAAAGTCAGAGGAAATAACTACTTTTACTCCAGCGACAACTTTCCCATTTAAAACTCCAAGAAAGATTTTACCTTTTCTATCAAACTCATTTTCTCTTCCATCATAATTAACAAATCCCCACTCTTTTCTATAAATACTTTCCCTTAAAGCATAATATTGACTCAGAAGCTCTGGGTCTTTAGTTTCAACAATTTCAACTTCATCAGGGTTTATTTTGATTTGGGTCTTCTTTGCGTTGATATCCTTAACCACTTTATTGGTTTTTTCTTTAGAAACCCAGTCGCCTTTTCCTTGTATTAATTCTGTTTCTTTAGAGCTTAAAAACCATTTATGATGAGGAATATAGAACCAAAAATCATTTTGGTTAACATTTTGGCTATTTTGTGAGAAGTTCTCTTTTTTTTCGGTAGAATTATGATTCATTTTGGGAATTTAAATTAAATAATGATTATTAGTTGCTTAATTAATTGGCAATTTTTAATTTAAGGTGCTCTTATCAGTTCTTAAGAAATAGTTTGCTGAAAATACAAATGCAAATTAAAATCTAGCGTTAATAATAAAATGTCTCAAAATAGTACAGATCAACACTCAAACAAGCATTTAATCGCAATTAGAAAAGCGAAACGCAACAATTTATCATCACATCACCATAGAATCCAATGGAAAAACTTTTGGCCTTTTTTCAAAATATTCATCAAAAATTTCTGCAAAAAATCAAAAACCAAAATCATTCGCAAATTCGCTAGATATAAAAAAATCTTACGAAACGGATTAAAAGGTAATTTTGTATATCTAGAAAAATATCGCTTAGCAGTTAAAAGAAAGAAAAAATATGACCGCGCTCATAGAAAAATAAACGGCGAAATTATCACTAAATCTTATAATCGTTTCGCATTTTTTATTATGTCGATGGTTCTTATTTGGTCGATTATTGACGCTAGAGCAGTTTATGTCCGTCAGGTTAAAGATTTTAACAAATCAGTTATATTGCAGTCCGATATTGTGGAGAAGGCAATTTCGAATTCGGTGAATAATGTTGAAAATTATCTAAATTATTTGGGAGATAAATTTAGAACTCCAGAAGGTGTTGGCTACGGCTTTATTTCTGAATTACTCAGAAAAAGCGTTAACACTAATTATATTGTCGATAATTTCTATTCGTGGCTCGACATTAATTATCTAGATCAAAGTGATCAAATGGTGATCACTTCTAAAAGAGGTGTGCTAGAAAAAGCAATTAAGCTTGAAAGAACATATCCTATTGAAAAGTCCAAATTAGACCCCGGTAAAGTTATTATCAGCAAAATGGAAATGGTTCATAGTCGTTTTAGTGGCGAATATAAAGCGATTCCTATTGCTTTGGCAGTTGGCATTGAAACTAAGGCGGAAGGGGTTTTGATTTCTGAGATTATTGTTCAAAAGATAATTCGCGATGTCGATAAATCTTTGCAAGATGAAGATATGGATTTCATTGTTTTAGATGGCGAATATGACATATTATTTACCTCGGAAAGATATAAAGATTTAAAAATCGATCAAAAACTGAGAGATGAATTTTTGGCAAATGAAGAGCTTTCACAAGTTAGAATCGGCGGGGTGGATAATTTTTTAGTTAAGAAATTTAGCCCAATTTTAAAACCAATCAAAATTAATGGCACTAATTTTGATTATTACCGAATTTCTAATCATGGATTTATTGTTCTGGCTGGCTATTCAGATTTAGTTAGAGCAAAAGCTTTCTGGAATCAATTTCAATATACCGTTTTCCAACTATTTGGTATTTTGGTAATGTTTCTATTGGCGCTAGGAATTTTTAAAAAACTGCGAATTGAACCAATTATTGATGAATTATTCAAAAGAGGAATTGCGGCAGAAGCTGCCAATGAAGCAAAAAACCAATTTATGTCTAATATGAGCCACGAACTTCGCACCCCAATGAATGGCATTATGGGAATGAGTTCTAATTTGGCAATTGGTAAAAATCTCACCGAAGAACAGCAAGAAGATGCTCTAATTATTTATCGATCTTCCGAAGCCTTGTTGACTATTCTAAGTGATATTCTCGATTTTGCTAAAATTGAAGCTGGCAAAATTGATTTAGAACATGTCAATTTTGATTTGCGCGCCATTGTTGAAGATTTATCTGATTTAATGTCTGCAGATGCGAACAAAAAAGGTTTAGAAATTATTAGCTATATTAACCCCGAGATTCCAAAAATCTTAGTTGGAGATCCGGCTAGAATTAGACAAATTCTGATTAATTTGGTTAATAATGGCATAAAATTTACTAGCTATGGGCAAATTTTTATTGATATCGAATTAGAAAAACAAACCAGAGATAATGTGGTCATTGCATTTAATGTTATAGATAGCGGGGTTGGAGTTGAGAAAGATAAAATTAAAAATCTATTTAGAAAATTTGTGCAAGTCGACATGTCGACCACTAGAAAATTTGGCGGAACTGGATTAGGTCTTTCAATTTGCAAAGAATTGACCGAACTAATGGGCGGCAAAATTTCTATTGATAGCGAGTCTGGAAAAGGTTCAAATTTCCATTTCTCCATACCGCTTGGCAAATCTTTTGATAATGGCGATCTTACTGAAGAAGAAAGAGAAATTGCCTACAAAATTAGAGTTGTAAGAGATAAGAAGATTTTAATTGTGGAAGAAATCGAAGAATATAAAAAAATGATTGGTGGCCGTTTAAGAGGTTGTGATATGCAGACTTATTTTGTTTCTTTCAAGGAAGATGTTCTTAGTAATATTAAAAATGGCACTTTCGATGCGGTATTAATTTGCTATCACAAAGATGATCAGAAAAATATTAGTGATCTAGTTGATCAAATTAAAAAAGATGAGCTATTAAAATATATTCCATTAATTTTACTTATTTCTAGAAAAAATAGATCATGTTGTAGTGAAGATTTTTTGAATCAATTTAATCAAAAAATAATAAACCCAATTAAAGATAGTAAATTATTTAAGAGTTTAATTGCCATATTCGACATTCAAACAATATCTAGCAAATCTCATATTGCAGTCAAGCCCATTGAAGATGCGGCAGACTCGATTGGAAAAGGCGTTAAAATATTAATTTGCGAAGATAATGATGTTAATTTAAGAGTCACCAGAGCAATGTTAGTAAATATGAGTTACGAAATTGATATGGCGACCGATGGGCAAGAAGGGGTTAATAAATTTATCCATAATCATTACGATGCGATTCTGATGGATTGCCAAATGCCAGTTATGGATGGTTTTATTGCAACAAAGACAATTCGTGAAATGGAGATAAAAGAAAAAAGAATTCCGGTGCCAATTATTGCCCTGACCGCAAATGCTGGCGAGATAGATAAGCAAAGATGTTTTGATGTAGGAATGAATGGTTTTGTTTCTAAACCAATTAGAAGAGAAGATGTTATCAATAAAATTGCCGTTCTAAT
>JBLHNE010000147.1:0-3915 GCA_047619265.1 Rickettsiales bacterium
TTATAGTTACAAAGATAGGTATAAATTCTATTTTTAATCCTGGTATCATTTTTATCTCATAAATTATTTGGTTTTAATCTGAGGGTTTTAGTGTTGTGATTTTACACTAAAATTGAAGATAGAATTAATAATAAAAGCAAGCTGAAAAATAGTTACGGCGAAGCCGAAAAATGTGACACACCCAACGCATCTTATAGTTGCAAAAAGTGGAAGTGGCTTTAAGTCTTTATTTATCTAGCTAGAAGAGCGTATAACAATTGTATATCAAGCGTATGACATTTGTCATACATTCTGATATACGTCTGTATAACAATTGGCTTTAAGCCTTGTATTTATTGGTTGTGTCTTGATATACGAGCGTATATCAAATCTTGTCAAGATTAGGAAATTTTAATTCAAATTCAGTCCATTTTCCAAGCTCGGATTTAACAAAAATATCACCTCCAAAAGCCGTCATAACTCTTTTGCAAAATGGTAATCCGAGTCCAGTTCCACCTTTTTTATTTGAGGTGAAAAAATCATCAAAAATATGCGGGAGTTTATCTTTGGGAATTCCAACACCATAATCTTTAAAATGCAAAGAGTTGGTTTTTGAATTTAGCCAAATTTCAATTTTAGCTTTGTAAAAAAGAGCGTTTTTTAGCAAATTCAAAATTGCAAAACTCATCAGAGTTTCATCGCCAAGAAAATTAAAATCATCTTTCAAATCGATATTTAATAAGCTGATTTCCTTTTCCCCTTCAAAAATATATTTAGCAATTGCTTCATCGACAGTTTCGGAAATCGAAAGATTGACAAATTTAGATTTATCAATTTCTCCAGTTTTAATATTGTTCAAAATTATTTCAGAAATAACTAAACCTTTAGAAGAGGATGATGACATTAAATCCAAGAATTCCATTGCCTCTTCTAAATTTTTGCGAACAATTTCGCAAGCAGAGTTAATTGCGGATAGCGGATTTCTAGTTTCGTGTGCGATTGAACCAGCAAGAGATTTTAATTGATTTATTTGCTGCAAATTTGTGATGAAATTTTTGTTTGTCATGATTTGTCAAAATGAAAATTAGTAATAGATTTTCTATGTTACCTATCTTAGGATATTGCCTACTAGGCATAGTAGTAAATCATAGTATTTCTATGAAGTTAGAGAATAGCAACTATCATGTCAACAGAAAAATTAACTAAAAAACTTCCTATCACTCCAAAACAATGTAAAGCAGCTAGAGACATGCTTGGCTGGACTCAAGAAAATTTAAGCGAAAAATCAGAAATAGGTGAATCAACAATAGCAGATTTTGAAAGAGGATTTAGAACTCCTTTTGCCAGAACTCTAAGGGATATTAAAAATACTTTTGAAAAAGCAGGAATTGAATTTATTAATGAAGATCGGGTTGTTGGTTTGAAGCATTTTCTGGATAAGTAAATAATATTTTACCCAGATGTGAATACATGTACGCGTTATGGCAAAGAAAAAACGTAATATAATAAAAGGCAATCCCAACCAAATTACTGTAAGGCAACATATTATACCGCAGAAAAGCATTAAAAGGTTCTATAACGCGAATAGTTGCGTAAAGGTTAGACTCGTAAAACAACAAAAAACTATTTCCGTGAATTCTTCGAATAAAATCTTTTGTGCTATGGGATGTTGGGATCATAACACTGAAAATTATATGACATCCATTGAAAATAATTTTCAAATATTGTGCGATAAAATCATTAAAAGTGGAATTGAATTCAAAATTCAGGAACAAGAAAATTCAATTATTACGGAATATTTTGCTCTTTGGCATTCAAGATATTATTGCAATAAAAATCCAGAAAGTAATTGGAGGCTTAAAGGATTGCCAACAGTTGATAAAGGCAATGATTTTACTCAATATGAAAAGGAAAATTTAGAAAAGTTGGGAGCAATAATGTTAGATGCTGACATTGACGGTGTATACATTCCATCGCATATTGCAAACGGTCAAATTATAAGAAATTCAATAATTAATTTTCAGATTCTACAAAAAAACGCGAGGTGGGGAATATTAATTGCTGAAGAAGAGAAAGAATTTATCATGCCAGATTTTTCTGCAAAATTAATGGCAATTCCAATTACTCCAAAAATTTGTTTATTTTCCTATGAAGAAAATCAATATATTGCTGATGCAGAAGTTAAAAAAATAAACTCTTATGCAATAACTTTTTCTCAAAATTATTTTTTTGCTAGAGATTTCATGTGTTGTAGTTAGAGCAATGTAAAACTAATTGAATTATATTAATTGCTATTTCAATTGCGGCAACAGAGCGGCAATGATAATTAATCTAATAATTTGAGAACTCTCCGAAGAGTTTATTTATATGGTGCTGTCAGCGAGAATCGAACTTGCGACCTCTTCATTACCAATCACGAAGTCTTATCTTTTACCAAGATTTATAAATATTGATGAGTGCTTATGAATAAAGGTTTGATGGCCAATTTGACATTTACCAACATTGATGATTGTTCACTAATTTTCACCTAAAAGGTATCCCCAAAGTATCCCCGTAATATGCAAAAACATGGTTTTATTAAAAATTTGATAGGTTTGATAATCCCAGTAGATGGAGTTTTTAGAATTGGGATTATATGAATTTTGAAATAAATCAAACGACATAAAGTTCATTTGCAAAAAAATAATCGGATAAATCCTTTGATTATTGGATATAAATTTTCAATCTTAAACTGGTATCATTCCCTTGACTTCATATAAATGATAAGATTATAATCTTATTATTATCGTTAATTTTAGGAATTAAGTCTCATTATATGTTAGTAAATCGTACAATTTCTGGTGAAATCATCAGAAGATTAGAGGAAAAAGAATCAAAAATAATTGTTATTTATGGAGCAAGGCAAGTTGGCAAGACAACTCTTGTAAATAAAATCCTTAAAGAAAAATTTAATGATAAGAGAATTTTATCTGTAGAAGGAGATAGTTATCAATTTAGTGATATTTTATCATCAAGAGATTTGGGGAAATTATCCAATCTTGTCAAAGGATACGACATATTATTCATTGATGAAGCCCAGAAAATAGAAAATATTGGCATCAACTTAAAAATACTTTACGACAAATTTAAAGATAATCTGAAAATTATCGTTACTGGATCATCTTCTCTAGAGCTTGCCAATAAGATCAAAGAACCTCTTACAGGAAGACACCACACCTATCATCTCTATCCAATATCCCTTTTAGAACTCTCCAAAACCCAAACCAATTATGAATTATCTAGTCAAACGGAAGAAAGAATGATATTTGGTGCATATCCTGAAATTTTCAGAATAGAAAATATGCAAGATAAAATCGCCTATCTAAATAATTTATCCACCGATTATCTTTATAAAGATGTCTTGGAATTAGAAAATATTCGATTTAATAAAAAGCTTAGAGATTTAGTTCGGCTTCTGGCTTTTCAAATAGGATCAGAAGTTTCTTATAATGAACTGGCAACAACTCTTGGTATGGATAGAAAAACGGTGGATTCCTATATAGATTTATTAGAAAAAGCCTTTGTTCTGGTTAGAATTTATGGTTTTAGCCGCAATTTAAGAAAAGAGGTAAATAAAAAACCTAAAATCTACTTTTATGATTTAGGAATCAGAAATGCAATAATTGGTAATTTCAATTATCTAAATGCTAGAAATGATGTCGGGGCATTATGGGAAAACTTCCTAATGCTTGAGCGCATAAAAAGAAATTCATATCAAAGACATTATTGCAATCAATATTTCTGGCGAACATATACGGGAGCAGAGCTAGATTATGTTGAAGAATATGCAGGAGAATTGCATGGATATGAGTTCAAATATAGCAAAATATCAAAAGCTCCAAAAAGTTGGATTGAAACTTACAAACAGGAAAATGCCCGTTTTGAATGTGTTAATAA
>JBLHNE010000148.1:0-3816 GCA_047619265.1 Rickettsiales bacterium
CAGGGTGAACCATCACCGCAACGCAGGCGGCGAGAAGTTCTGGTCTGGTTGTGGCAATGATGATGTCTTCACCATTTTCAGATTTAAATTTAATGTCGTGCATTGCACTTGCTTTTTCTGCATCTACCAAATCTGCCTGAGAAAGCGCAGTTCGATCGACAATGTCCCAAAGTACTGGGGCGAATCTTCTTTCCACTAAACCTTTATTGAATAAATCAACAAATGAAGCTTGCGAAAGTTGCTGCGATTCCTGTGAAATTGTTTGGTATTTTTGCTTCCAATCGACTGAAAGTGCAATTGTGTTAAATAGATTCTCAAACTCGATTTCAGCCGTCTCAACAATTTTTTGACATTCTTTAACGAAGGATCCGCGACCATTTTCTGCCTCAAAAACTCCAGCTTTTTTGCCAATAGTTTTTTCAACTAGCCTTTCCGTGGGAAGACCGTTGTCGTCAAATCCCATCGGGTAAAATACGTCAAATCCTTTCATTCTTTTGTATCTGGCAACAAAATCTGCTTGAGTGTAGGAAAAAATATGCCCCATGTGCAAAAGACCAGAGACTGTTGGAGGCGGGGTATCGATTACAAAAGTTTGGCTTTTAGGAAGATCGTTTTTCCACTCGTAAATACCTTCTTTTTTCCAGAGTTTTTGTTGTTGTTTTTCAGATTCTAGGGGCTTGTAGCGATCAGGTAGTTTTGACATTTTGAAGGGTTTAATTTTAAGAGTTATTTTTGTGCTACGTGTAGCACAAAAATAAGTTATTGAATTATTAGTAATTTAGAGCCGAAAATTCTGCCTCGTAAATGTAGGTATATTTTCTCGTTTACAATTATTGGGCTTTGGAAAATTTCTCCGCTCAGTTTTTTCTTCTGCAGAATTTTGCCGTCAAGAGGTGAAATGAAGAGTAATTCTCTGTGGGAATTGGTCATCAATAAATTGTCTCCCGCCATTAGAATGCCGTTGTAAATAATTTTACTAGCTGGCTTTTTGTCGTTTAGAAGCTTTTTTAAAGCCGAGATCCATTTGATTCCACCAGTTCTTTTATAGAGACAAATTAATTGATTGTCGTTGTTAATTAAGTAGATGAAGTTTCCTGCAATCCAAAAATCGGTAATTGAGGCCAGTTCTTTTTTCCATAAAACCACGCCATCAACAATTCTAATTGCCATTGCTAGACCGCCATTTCCAATGGCGTAGACCACACCATCTTTAATGATTGGGGTTGAGTCAACATCGTTTAAAACAAAATTTGAGTTTCCAGCCTTGTTAAGATTTAGATCATAAACCCAACCTGCCTCACCATTATCTTTGTTTAAAGAGTATATTTCTCCGGAAGAATAGGATGTGATTACGTAATTTTTGTAAAAAACCGGATTAGCTGATCCTAATATTCCTGTAGCTTTTAAAATTCCTGAATGAACCCAATTAATTTCACCATTTGCCACATTAAGAGAATATGTTTTATTGTCGGAAGTGATTGCAAAAACTTGTTTCCCATCAGAAATTGGTGCAGAAATTACAATTGAAGAGAGTGATTTTTTCCAAAGAATTTCCCCATCTTCAGCCGAAATACAGAGGATTAAATTGTAGCCAGCGGATACAAAAATTTTACCATCGAAGTAAGAAATTTTACCGGCCGCAAAATCTTTACTAAACATTCCACCAATTAATCTTTTCTTCCAAATAATTTTGTAATCTTCCAAATTTCTTGCTCGCAAATTTCCTTTTGCATCTAGAAGGTAGATTGTTTCCCCGGCAATTAATGGTGCAAAAACCTCATGTTCAGATCCACCAAAAAAACTAGTCCAAACAGATTTTGTTTTAGCAATTTTTATTGTTGATTCATTAGAAAATTGAAAATTTTCGATTTTTTGATTGTTGTCGCCATTAGTTCCAAACCAAGATTGATTTAGAATTTGCTTTGGAAGGTAAATTTCAGTATTAGAAAGATTTTTATCAACAGCAATTGCATCGTTATTTAAAAAAACCGACACCGCATTTTTGTCGTCAATTATTTTATCAGAAGAGCAAGAGGTCAATAAGCTTGAAAGCAAAACAAAAAGTAATATTGGTAGGAAATTTTTCATTTTGATTTTAGTTAATTATTTTTCTTCCAATTTTTTATCTTTAGAAATTTCGATGGTTTCTTGTTCATCTCTTTCAGGAAATCTTGAATTGTAG
Source organism: Rickettsiales bacterium (assembly GCA_047619265.1). Taxonomy (GTDB): domain Bacteria; phylum Pseudomonadota; class Alphaproteobacteria; order Rickettsiales; family UBA1997; genus JAJTCH01. The sequence goes on from JBLHNE010000148.1 coordinate 2,183, forward strand.
ATTTCTACCATTTCTTCAGATCTTTTGGCAATCATGTCAGAAACTTCTGGGTTTTTAATAAGATTAGAAAACAATTTATTAGCTTCATCGAAATTTTCTAAACGCCATTCAAAATATCCTTTTTGTTCGATGATATGATATTTAAGCGCTCTGCTATTTTTTTCCAAATCATCAGCTAAAGAATAGAATTTTTCTTTATCTGCGCCTCTGGTCATGTTGTTGGTCATGATTTTTAAAACCGCTAATCCAGCATATTCCCTAACGTATTGGTCGAAATTTTTGTTTTTATTAATAGCTAAATAAACCTCGATTGATTTTTCAGCTTCGCCAGTTTGAAAAAGTCCACCAGCATATTGAAGTGAGGCAATAGATTTAACTCCTTTTGGAGCAGAGCTTTCAGAAATTTCTTGCAAAATATCAAGAGAACTTTCTAAATCACCCCCCCTATTTTCAACCATTGCCTCGTGAAGCATTGCGGAATATTTTTCCGATTGAATTTTATTAAATAAAGTCCATCCCGACCAAATTAATGCAGCCAAAATAGCAATTGACAAAACGGTAATGATTCGTTTTTGATTAGTTCTTAGATGATGAACTATTTTTTCCTTTCTCATTCCAGCTTTAAGCTCTCTAGTTAATGAGTTTGATTCATTTTCTTGGTCCATTTTCAATAAAAGTTGGTTGGTTAAATTTGCTTAGAAAAACAATCTAAAGTATTTTTAAGTAGATAGGTAATAGTCATTGGGCCAACACCGCCAGGAACTGGGGTGATGAAATCGGCTACTTCTTTAACTGAATCAAAATCAACATCTCCAACTAATTTGGTTTTTCCATTTCCTAAATCAACACGATTAATTCCAATATCAATCAGGCAAGCACCTTTTTTGACCATGTCGGCTTTAATTAAACCAGCAACTCCCGTAGCTGTTAAAATGACATCTGCTACCAGACATTCTGCTTTTAAATCTATTGTGCTGCTACTCGCGATTGTTACCGTGCAACCTTCAAGCATTAAGAGTCTTGCAAGCGGTCTTCCAACAATATTGGAAGTGCCAATTACCAAGGCTTTCAGGCCACGTAGATTTTCTCCAAGGGCAGATTTTAAAAGATATATTGAAGCAAGTGGAGTACAAGGAACTGTGGCAGCACCTTCTCCCGAGACTTCTCCAACCGATAATTTGCCAACATTAATTACGTTAAAACCATCAACGTCTTTTTTGTAGCTAATGGTGTGAATAACCTTTTTTGCATCAATATGTTTAGGAAGAGGTAGTTGAACCAAAATGCCGTGAATTTTCTCATCGTTATTGAGTTCAGTGATTTTTTTAAGCAGTTCACTTTCTGAAATATCGCTAGTAAGTCTGAATAAAATTGAATTCATTCCTACCAAATGTGCTGCTTTTTCTTTATTGCCAACATAAACTTCGCTAGCAGGATCGTTACCGACTAAAATTACTGCCAAAGTTGGAGTGATACCGTATTTGCTTTTAACCTCTTGAACTTCGCTGGCAATTTTAAGTTTTAAATTAGAGGCTATTTGCTTACCATCGATAATTTTTGCGGTCATTTAGTAGTTTTCTTGATGATTAAAAAGAGTCGCGGATGATAATCTTTTAAATTTTTAATTCCATATT
>JBLHNE010000149.1:0-3813 GCA_047619265.1 Rickettsiales bacterium
CTTTTTGAGCTCTAAATAAGATATTTTACTAGCTAGGCGATAAAGCTGTAATTTTTGAGAAATATTTTTTACTTCAGGAAATTTAGATTTTAAAGAATTCTTGATTGCCTTACGATAATTGATTCGATCAGCATTTGTTTCGTCATTTAGGTTGATTTCTAAAGCAATCTTATGAGAAATAAATGCTGGAGTTCCACGATAAATTACGGCAGTAAATAGAATTACTAGAAAAGAAATGGCGATCAAAATTGCCAGAAGACCGCAATATTTAAAAATTCTCTCGGAGCGATATCTTCTTTTTAAGCTTTTTTTAATTCTCTGACTAAACATATTAACGATATTTCTTGTTGTATCTTTTAACCACCACCAAAGCGATGATGTTAAAAATTAAAGTCATGATTAATAGAACCAGTCCAATGGCGAATGCCGCTAGGGTTTTTGGACTTTCAGCATCTTGATCCCCAACTAGCAATGTTACAATTTGCGCTGTTGCGGTTGTGACAGAATCGAGGGGGTTGAAAGTTAGTTTTGCCACCAAACCAGCTGCCATAACAACAATCATGGTTTCACCAATAGCCCTTGAAAAAGCAAGAAGAATAGCACTAATAATGCTTGGAAAAGCAGAAACTAAAACTACTTTTTTAATCATTTCCGATTTGGTGCTTCCCATTGCAAGAGCTGCATTTTTTAGCTCGCTTGGAACAGCGTTAATGGCGTCGTCAGAAAGAGAGAGAATAAAAGGAATAATCATTATTCCCATTACTAAACCAGCCCCAAGAGCACTTTCCGAAGCTATGTTAACACCGAAATTAGCAAAAAATCCTTTCAAAAATGGCGCCACCATAATTACCGCAAAATAACCATAAACCACAGTTGGAACTCCGGCTAAAATTTCCAGAATTGGCTTTAAGACATTTCGAGTTTTTGATTTTGAATATTCTGCCAAATAAATCGCGCCCATTAATCCCAGTGGAATTGCCACCGCTAGTGCCACAGTAGTGATTAACAAAGTTCCCATGAAAACTGGGACAATTCCAAAAGAGCTATTAGACAAAGTTTGTCCGGCGTGAACTGCTACTTGCGGATTCCAAGAAAGGCCAAATAGAAATTGAACCCAGCTGACCATTTTAAAGAATTTAAGCGCCTCGAAAAGAATGGAAAGAGTTATTAAAAAAGTGATGATAACGCCAATCGAAGTGGAGAGAATTAGAAAAAACTTAGTAATATTTTCTAGATGTTTTTTGGCATTGAAGGTTTTCTTGAAAAGAAAAATTGTAGTAAAAGAACAAAAAGACAAAGCAGTAAAAAGCAAAGCCATTTTTGGCAATAATTCCAAATTAGAAAATGCCGCAACAATTGCTATTAGGAAAATAATCGCCCAAATAACAAAGCAATAAAGATAGTGGTTTTTTAAGGAGTGAGAATAAGTATTCTTTTCAAGGTTCTTTTTACCAGAATTATTTTGTGGGGCATTTTTCTTGGTAATCGCAATTCTTTGCTTTAAAAAGAAAAAATTAACAGCGATGATGGCGGCGGCAATTGCTAAAAATAACATAAATTTTTGATTTATTACTTATGAAGAATATCCGTCTCTTTTTGAAGTCGCACATTAAACTTGGTCAAACAATAGAAATCAATAATAATGATTTTGATTATCTAATTAAAGTGATGCGCAAGAAAATTGATGACCAGCTTCTGGTCTTCAATGGCAACGATGGAGAGTGGATGGCGAAGATTATTCAGATCAATAAAAAAAATTGCCAATTACAAATTATTCAGCAAAACAAGGAGCAATATTTTCCACCCAAAATTACCCTCGCCTTTGCACCTGTTAAAAATGTACGCATCGATTTTATTGCCGCCAAAGCTACAGAGCTTGGAATCACCAAGTTTCAACCCATAATTACCGCTCATAGTGTTGTTGATAAAATCAATTTGGATAAATTCAAAGCCAATACGAAAGAAGCTGCAGAACAATGCGAAAGACTAGATATTCCTGAAGTTTTAGAAGTTGTTAAATTAAGCAGTTTTTTTAAAACTTTATCGGCAGATCAAATTTTAATCCTTTGCGACGAATCGGGAAGCGGCGCGAAAGCTAGTAAAGTTTTGCAAAATATAGAAGCTCAGAACAAAGAAATTATTATTTTTACAGGTCCAGAAGGCGGATTTTCCGAGCAAGAATTCGAGCAATTTGAACTACAAAAAAATCTTCACAAAATCACTTTAGGCCCAAGAATTCTAAGAGCCGACACCGCAATTATTTGCGCTGCAACTTTGGTTCAAGAATTTTTAGGAGATTTTGATTTGAAACCTAATTTTGATTAGATTTAAAGTTCTTAGTTGATCTGAGTTTGCAACCCTGACCTTTTATTTACTAGAATTAGTAGCAAAATAATCACCTAAAATCTTAATTTCTTTGGATTTTAACAAATAATCGCCATTGCAAATGACGACCAGCACCAAGAGCGATTTCAAGCGCCGAAATTTTAGTTAGACATTAGTGTTTACAAACTACGACTAGCTTCAAGTAACATTTAAATTTATATTTCCGCATATCTAAGATCATAAATAGCGGCGATGTGGGAGAATTTAGCTCTAGATCTAGAACCATTATTTCTTAGGATCTGGTTTTTTATTGGCAGGTTTGCCGTAACTAGAATAATTAAGAGCCGCAACGCAGATGATTACGGCAATATTAGTGAGAATTACGATTAGAATGGTGGGCATTACATTAAATCGACAATAGATTTTTTAAGATCGTCGATTCCAATATTTTTATTCGAGCTAGTCGACAAAATTACTGGGTGCTGGGCGGCAAAATCTTTAGATTTAGAAGTGATTTCTTTGATAGTTTTTGACAATTCGACAGCTGTTATTTCGTCAATTTTAGTTAAAACTAATTGGTAACTAACTCCAACTGCATTGAAAATGTTGACCATTTCAACATCTTTTTCTGAAAATCCGCGTCTTGCATCAATTAATAAAAAGGCTCTTTTTAAATTCACCCGATTGGCAAAATATTGGTAAATCAATTTTTCCCAAGAGCTGATTTCGGTTTTACTAACTTTGGCATATCCGAATCCTGGCATATCGACCAAATTCAATTTTTCACCAACGCAAAAGAAATTAAGCTGGCGAGTTCTTCCTGGAGTTTTGGAAGTTAGGGCAATTTTTTGGTTAACTAGAGCATTAATCAAACTAGATTTTCCGACATTAGATTTTCCAATAAAAGCCACTTCTGGAAAATAGGAATCTGGAACTTGCTCATATTTCATAGCACCGATTTTAAATTCGCATCCACTGCTAAAAAACTGGTAGAGATTGTGGGGTTTTTTTACTTTCATTTGGATAAATTTTTTAAAATAAAGTTTTTTAAGACAAGGTTTGTTTAAGAGCAAAAATTAAATCATCAATCATTTGATTGGTGTGAAGAGGAGTAATGATGATTCTAAGGCGCTCTGTTCCAACTGCAACAGTTGGAAAATTAATATGTTGAATGTAGATATTATGCTCTTCTAAAAGCTTACCGGAAATTTCTTTAGCTTTAAGAGCATCGCCAATCATTACGGAAATTATGTGAGATTGATTGGGAATAATTTCAATATTATTTGAAAATAGTTTTTCTTTTAGATACAGAACTTTTTGGCGATGAGCTGCTCTTAATTCTGGTGATTTTTGAACATGTTCAATATTGGAACGAACTGCCGCAGCAATTGATGGTGGTATTGAGGTTGTAAAAATAAAACCAGAAGCAACGCAGCGAATAGCGTTAATGATCGATTTAGACGAGCTGATGTAGCCTCCAACTCCACC
>JBLHNE010000150.1:0-3806 GCA_047619265.1 Rickettsiales bacterium
GTTTTGTTTTTGGGCAAATGCAAAATTCCATTCCTTCGCCTTTTCTAAAAGAACTTCCGGAAGAAATTATAAATGCCGATCAGCTTTTTGAAAATGTTGGTTTTAATGAAAGAAGTTTTGTGCCGCAGCAAAAAGTTAAGCATTACGATCTTGGTACTGGAAAAAATAAAGAAGAAAGTTTTCAAGGAAAAAGGGTTTTTCACCAAAAATTTGGTTACGGAAAAGTTTTGGGAGTTGATGGTGAAAAATTAAAAATTAAATTTGAAAAATCTGACGTTAAAACAGTGATGAAGGGATTTGTAAATATTAATAATTAATTAATGCACATCTATTTAATAAAACGCCTATTACTAATTATTCCGACATTATTCCTAATAATGCTGGTTAATTTTTTAATCATTCAGGGCGCTCCTGGAGGCCCGGTGGAAAGAATAATTAATGAACTTAATCATCCTAATCAAAAAATTGGTGAATCAGCAATTGCTAATCACAATGTTCAATTAAGTGCCCCTAGTTCTATTAATATTAAATATCGCGGATCAAGTGGAATTGACCCGGAAATCATCAGTAAAATAGAAAAAATCTATGGTTTCGACAAGCCACTTTGGGAAAGATTTTGGCTCATGCTTAAAAAATATTTAACATTCGATTTTGGCGATTCTTTTTATCAAGATAAATCGGTCAGTAGTTTGGTGATTGAAAGGCTTCCGGTTTCATTGTCACTTGGCTTGTGGACAACTCTATTGGTTTACTTAATTTCAATTCCTTTAGGAATTAAAAAGGCGGTAGAAAATGGTAGTAAATTTGATATTTACTCTAGTTGGATAATTATTATTGGCTACGCAGTTCCTTCGTTTTTGCTAGCAATTTTACTAATGGTTTTATTTGGTGGAGGAAATTTCTTTAGCGTTTTTCCTCTGCGCGGATTGGTTTCAGACAATTTTGCAGATTTAAGTTTTGGACAAAAAATTGCTGATTATTTTTGGCATTTGGCGCTGCCAATAATTTCGATGGTAGCTGGTGGTTTTGCTAGCCTGACTTTTCTTTGTAAAAATTCCTTTCTGGAAGAAATTAACAAACAATATGTTGTGGCCGCTAGAGCGAAAGGTTTGAATCAGAGACAAATTTTGTATTCCCATGTTTTTAGAAACGCCCTATTAATTGTGATTGCTGGTTTTCCGGCGGCATTAATTTCGGTAATTTTTACCAGCTCCATGTTAATTGAGATTATTTTTTCCTTAAACGGTCTTGGCCTGCTTGGTTTTGAGGCGGCAATTTCTCGCGATTATCCGGTGATGTTCGGAACTTTATATTTCTTTACTTTGCTGTGGCTTATTTCTAGCATAATCGGCGATTTAACCTACCGCTTGGTTGACCCAAGAATTGATTTTGAAAAACGATAAAACCTAATGCCAATAGAATCTGTAATTGACAATACCAACCTAATATTAGGAATTATTGTGGCGGTTTTAATTTTGATGTCGGCATTTTTTTCACTCACCGAAACTGCTTTCACTAATTGTTCGCAAGCTAAAATTCACCGTTTTGCCAAAGAAGGTAATAAGAAAGCTATCAAAACCGAAGAATTACTAAAGCGCAGTGAAAGCACAATTAGCACCATTCTACTATGTAATAATGCTATTAATATTTTAGCCTCAGCAATTGCCACTGGTGCTTTAATTAAAATTCTTGGTGATACTGGTGTGATTTATGCCACTTTAATTATGACGGTTTTGGTGTTAATTTTTGGAGAAATAACTCCAAAAACCTACGCACTTAAACATTCTGAAAAATGCGTTTTATTTTCTGCATCTTTCATGTTGCTGCTGGTTAAAATTTTCAGCCCACTGACTAATTTTTTACAACATGTCATCGCTAAAATTTTTGAGTTTTTTAGCCCAACTAATCAAAAATACGAAAAACAAATTCGCCAAGTTTCTGATTTAGAAGAAATTCGTGGAACCATTGAACTTAAGCATAAAGCTGGTTCAATCGTTAAATACGATAAAGATATGCTCGATTCTATTCTTAGTTTAGAAGAAACCGAGATTGAGAACATCATGGTGCATCGTAAAAATATGGCGTCAATTAACATTGAGCAATCTTTAGACAAAATCCTTAAAATTGCTCTCGAAATTAATCACAGTCGAATTCCTTTATGGAAAGGCAATGAAGACAATATTGTGTCGGTTTTGAATGTTAGAAAACTAGTCACCATCATGCACAATAATAAAGGCGATTCTAGTAAAATTAATTTAAAATTATTAACTTCCAAGCCTTGGTTTGTTCCATCTTCTAATACTTTAAAAAATCAGCTAGTCGCTTTTAAACAAAAGAAAGAAAAATTTTCCATGGTTATTGATGAATATGGAACTTTGCTAGGAATCATAACTTTAGAAGATATTTTGGAAGAAATTGTCGGAGATTTAGAGGTTAAAGATGAGAATCACAGAAGGTTAAGAATATTTAAATACAAAGATTCTAGCTACAAAATTCCTGGTGAGCTGGCAGTTCGTGATATTAATCGAAGATTAAATTGGAACCTTCCGGAAGACGATGATAATTCTTCAACTCTGGCAGGATTTCTAATTTCTAGAACCGAGAAAATTCCTGAAGAAAAAGAAGAATTCAATTTTGATGGGTTTAGTTTTAAGGTTTTAAAAGTTTATCAGAATAAAGTTTCATCTTTGAAAGTTTCTAAAATTACCAATAATTAGATGAATAAAATCCTCGCTATTTTTCTGGTTTTAATTATCCAATCTTGCGTTAGTTTGCCTTTGGAGCATAAAAATATTGATTGTTCAAGAATAGATGCTGAGCTTGATATTCGTTACTCACTATTTTCAGAATTAAGCGCCAAGGAAATTGCATCGAGAAAAGAAATTTCTCTTCCAAATTATTCAGAACTCGGAAAAGATAGTGTTTTATCTAAAATTATTGATGCGGTTTTAGAGGCGCCAAATAACTCTAAAATCGTTCCTGTGGATTTGCGCTACTACAAAATTGTTGGGCTTGGAAATATTATTATTTCTAATAGCGAAGATTCTGGACTAGATTTAACTTTGCAAACTTCTAAATATGCACAAGGATTTTTTGCTTTAATTAATTTTAGTGAAAATTTTATTACTATTGCTCCACCGCCAAAAAGTGAATTTTGGAATCAGCAAATAATTGCCCAGAAAAATCTTAATGGTGCAGAAATATTAATTAATGTTAGCGACTCTAAAAGAATTTACAGCAATATGAAGTTTGCTCCTAATCAAAAAATATCCATTATCGCCGACCGCATTATCGAACCATATCGTCTTGATTTACGAGAATTGAGTAATATGCAGCATAATTTAAATAATAAATGGATAATGCCACTCTATTCCCTTGAAGGAAGTTCTATGAATGGAGGAAAAGTCACGACAGGATTATTTGAATTTGTAAATAATAAGAATACTAAAATGATTAATTTACATAAGTTCTACAAATCAAAAGGGATTTGCTACAAAGATGAAGGCGGAGATAAACTTGAATAGTAAGGTAAAATTTTGGGATTGACAAAAATTATCCCAAAAAATTGTCCCAAGAAATTGTCCCAAGAAATTGTCCTAGAGATAATTTACTAATGAGAAGATTTTAATATTTATCAATTAGGTAAATAGATTTTATTTTACCACAATATCTTCTTTGACAAGTGCAATGTTTTGACCAAAAACTATGGTGCATCTTTTACTGTAAACAACATAATTTTTAACCATTTTGTCTACGGCGTAAACATGGTTAATATTAGCATCTTTAATGGCTGCAATTACAGATTC
>JBLHNE010000151.1:0-3792 GCA_047619265.1 Rickettsiales bacterium
GCACAATTCTTTCAAGGGCAAGTTGATAAGTATAGCTGGGTTGATATTGGTTCCTCGTTTTTACCAAGTGATATAATTGCTGCTTACCTTTATTCTCAATTAGAAAATATTGAAAAAATTAATAATAGAAGAATTGAAATATGGAATATTTATGATCAGATTTTTAAAAAATATCAAGATTTAGGATATATTAAACTGGTTAAAATTTCTAAAGAATGCGATTTTAATGCCCATCTCTATTATACTTTATTCGAAAATAATAAAATGAGAAATAGTTTCATCGATTTTCTGAAACAAAATAAAATTTCTGCGATTTTTCATTATGTTCCTTTGCATGATTCTGTTGCTGGAATTAAATATGGCAAAACCCCATTTGAAATGACTGTTACAAATCAGGCCTCAAATAACATAGTGCGCATGCCATTATTCTATGATTTAACAGATCTTCAACTGGAATATATTAAACAGAAAGTAGACAAATTTTTTAGCAAATTATAATGAAAAACATCTTAATTATTTTTGGCACTAGGCCAGAAATTATAAAACTAGCTCCAGTAATTTTAGAGTTTCGGAAGTATCAACAAGATTTTAAAATTACGGTTTGCAACACTGAACAACAAAAAGATTTATCCAATCAAACACTGAAATTTTTCGATATTGCTGCAGATGTTAATTTAGATGTGATGGAGTTTGATCAAAGTTTGACTGGGTTGCAAACCAAAATAATGAGCCATTTAGGTAAGATGGGAGAAAAAATCCATTTTGATGCTGTTATTGTTCAGGGTGACACAATGAGCGCTTTTTGTGGTGCGTTATTTGGTTTTTTAAATAAAATCTCAGTTTTTCATGTTGAAGCGGGCCTGAGGTCAAACAATCTAAAAGAGCCTTTTCCAGAGGAAGGATTGAGACAGATGATTTCGAGAGTTGCGTCGTTAAATTTTGCGCCAACTAAAATTGATTATCAAGCTTTGAAATATGAGAATATTGATAATGATTCAATTATTTTAACTGGCAACACGGTTATTGATGCTCTTTCTTGTCTTCCCGATCGCGAAACACAGAAATCTAGGGAATATTTTGATAGTAAAAATGTAAAAATAGACGATAAATTGGTTTTAATTACTGTTCACCGCAGAGAAAACCATGGGGAGAGGCTTGATAACATAATTAATGCTATTAAAACTTTAAGTACGGAATTTGAAGATCACACTTTTATCATTCCAACTCACCCAAACCCAAATGTTAAGGGTAAAATTTATCATCATTTGTCAGGAATTAGTAATATTGTACTCGAAGACCCTCTTTCATATCCTAATTTGGTTTTTTTGATGCGCGAAGCAAAGCTAATTATTACGGATTCTGGTGGAATTCAGGAAGAGGCTCCGACATTTCATTGTCCAGTTTTAGTCGTAAGGCATGAGACTGAAAGGCTAGAGGGAATTAAGATAGGAATCGCTAAATTAGTTGGAACTAAAACTGAGATAATTTTAGAAGAATCAAGAAAAATTCTAAAATTGGAAAAATTACAAAATAGAATAAAAGTTGACCAGAATCCTTATGGGGATGGAAAATCTTCAATTAAAATAGTATCAGCAATCAAAGAATTTTTTAATTTATGATCAAAATTATCTCATCTCATAATATCCCAAATGACGAAAATATTTCAGCGGTTGCTCTTTGCAATTCTCTGAACCAGGATGGTATAGATTGTGTTTTTTATGGGCTTAGTAGTTGGCATTTAGACAAGTGCAAAACTTTGCCTTTGTCTAAATTTAAAGTTAGAAAAAACGACCTGATTATTACCACTGGATTTGCTCTTGATAATCATGGTGATTTATTTTGCTTAAATACAAAATTACGTGGACTTCATCATCTAAAGAGCAAAAGAATTGGTAGAGTTATTAAATCTCAATTAAAGAAATTTTATAATTCCTTAAGAGGAATTTTTTACAGAAAATTTGCATCCGTTAAACTTATTTTTAGTACAAATGAGGATCGTGATTTTGATTTTGTAAAAATTGCCAAATTCTACGATAAAATTCATCTAACAGATTCTAATATTATATCTAATAAAAATATTAAGCATTTTGTTTGTCCGAATGTTAAAAATGAGAATCTAATCACTATCACAAAAACACATAATAAAAAGGTCGCTGGAATTGTTGGTACAATTTGTTCATATCGTGGAATTTTAGAATCGATCAACAAATCTTTGGAAGATGGTTTTGAAAAAATTGTGATATATGGATTTATGCAAGATCCGGTTTATTTTTATGATAAAATTGAACCGTTAATGAAGGAAAATAAGGGAAAAATTCAATTTGCAGGCTTTGTTGAAAGTTATTTGGAAATATTTTCTGAGATTTCAGATATTTATTTTTATCCAAATAGCAAGATAGCAACTACTCTTCCTCAATATTGCGCTTCTTCTTTGGTTGACTTTCATGGAAATGATAATGTTATTTTGGTTCAGAATATTGAAAATGACGAAGCTGTTAAAATTTGGCTAAAAGAACTAGGAGTGAGTGGTGAAAAATAAAAGTGATATTACCGTTGTTTTGAATGGATTTCGTCGAGGAAAGAATTTAAATGCACAAATAAAAGCTCTGGAAAATCAAAGTATCAAGCCTGATGAAATTATGTTGTGGTACAATAATCCTGGAAGTATTTTTAAATATAATTTTTGGGCGATTAAAAAACTAACTTCAGCAGTTAGTAATCATAATTTTGGTGTATGGGCGCGCTTTTATTATGCGATGAATGCAAAAACAAAATATGTCTGTGTTTTTGATGATGATACAATTCCTGGAGAAAGGTGGTTGGAGAATTGCTTGGATACCATTAAAACTCATCGTGGTCTTTTAGGAACGATAGGTTTGGTTTTCGATTCTGAAGATGACTATTATCAACATGCCAGACATGGCTGGGCTAAACCTAACGAGGAAGTCCAGCAGGTTGATATAGTTGGACATTCTTGGTTTTTCGAAAAAGAGTTTTTAACTGCATTTTGCCGTGAATTACCACTGATGCCAGCAAAAATTTTCGGTGAAGATATTCACTTTTCCTACACTTTACAAAAATATTTATCTTTAAATACCTACGTTCCTCCACACCCGGTTTTAGATAAATCTTTATGGGGAAGTTTGAAAGGTAATGAACTTGGAATTGATGATCACGCTATCTCTCTTCAACATGTAAAAAAGAAAAATAATAATTTTGTTTTGGGGGTTAATGATTATTTTAAAGCCTGTATTAAAAAGGGTTGGAAGCTTTTTGACTCAGCTGGAAAAAATAAAAAAAGTTTTAAAGGCGACTTTGATAAAATTAGAAAATTATTGGCAGAGAAAACGCCTTTTGCATTTAATAGATTTTCCGATGGTGAGCTTTTTATTCTCCAAGATAAAGAATTGATTTTGGGTGAAAACATCATTCAAGTCGGAAATGAAGTTATTTCTGGCGGATATAAGAAAGAAGATCATAAACATTTTGACCCTGAGGAGCATAAGTTTTACCGAGATCGTTTGGTGGATTCATTCAAATTTTGTAGCAACAATTATTTTAAAGGAATTAGTTGTAAATGCTGTGTTGGTGAAAAAGATTTTAGATGGCAATTGGATTTTTTAAGAGGTTTTAAGGATAATTTAACTTGGGCCAATTTATTTTTGAATGGAAATTATGAAAGATTTGTAAACGAGATTTATCCCCTTTTTAATAAATATAAAACAGTCTTTATATGTAATGAAAAAGCAGATCTATCTTTAATGCCATTCATAGTGAAAGATTTTAGGGTTG
>JBLHNE010000152.1:0-3790 GCA_047619265.1 Rickettsiales bacterium
CCAAGAATTTCTAAAATTGGTTAATTTAACAATTTCGACAACCCCATTTTCTGGAACTAATCCGCGATAAACAAATTTCTTATTAAATTTTTTGATATTTTTGTTTAAAGTTACCGAATGCAAAGACCAAGGATATTTAACCTCAATATTGGCTAAGGCACCTCTAGCAAAAGCTGGAATATAAATTGTTTCACGTCTTAAAAATTCATAAATTTTTTCATATTTTTCGCTATATGAAAAATTAATAGTGACCTGCTCATGATTTGATTTATTACTTATAAATGGGATTTTCAGACTATTTTCTTGAAAGGAATATTGCACATTCCTGTTATCAACCATAACTTTTTTGATAGCTATGTTTTGTTTCGAATTAAAGGAAAATGTAAAACCATCATGATATTGATTTTTAGCTAAATTAGCTATTTTTACCACCATGATAACTTCAGATTCCTTGCCAATTGAGGTGAGATTAATTTTTTCATTCCAATTAAGCACCTTAATTTCTGCGAATGATTTAAAAGGAAGTAATATGATGAATAAAGCGATTAATATTTTGAACATAAATAAAGATGTTTTATGGGTAAAATTAAGGTTTAAAATATAGGCTTAAAATTTAATATTCGTGATAAAATTACTTCAAAATTACAGTATATATTTTAAATTCTACTTTCCCTAAAGATTTTCTAAGGAAAAATCGCTTGAGAGATTATTTTTAATAAATTAACCTGCGCAACTATTTTTTCAGTAATCATTTTAATTTTTAAAAATCAATGGAACAACTACAAGTTTTCTTGCTCGTAATGCAGATAATAATTGCCGTAGTAATGATTTTCCTAGTGCTGGTGCAAAAGTCTGATGGCGATTCTTTAAGTGGAATTGGCGGCGGTGGTTCCGGCGGTATGAACTCAGCAATGTCTTCTAAGTCTTCAGCTGGTTTTTTGACCAAAGCCACTATGTTTTTGGCAGGACTTTTTATGCTTAATTGCCTAGTTCTTGCTCTTATTTCTTCCAAGATTAATAAATCAACTTCACTTGAAATTGATAAGGTTATCGAAGAGCAAATTGATGAAACAACTTTATCCAAAGATTTCATAAAATTTTCTGACTCAGATTCAGAAAGTGACTCCAAAAATACCAAATAAAACTCTTCAACTTCAATATAAATTAAATCATATTTAAAATGAAAATAACTGCTTTAAATCAAACTCATCGCGCACAAGGTGCTAAAATGGTCGAGTTCGCCGGATACGATATGCCAGTTCAATATCCTGATGGAATGCTAAAAGAGCATGAATGGGTAAGAGGCGGTAATGTTGGTTTGTTTGATGTTTCTCATATGGGTCAAGTGGTTTTAGAGGGTGAAGAAGGCAGTGATAGCGTTGCTGAATTTCTATCATATATCACGCCAACTTCTTTTGTTGGCGTTCCTAATTCTTTGGCAAAATATACAGTTTTAACCAATGAAGAGGGTGGAATAATTGATGATTTAATTATTACTCGCTTAGAAGATAATAAATTTTTTGTAGTAATTAATGCAGGATGTAAAGAAAAAGACATCGCTTGGATTAAAAAAATCTTGCCAGCTCAAATTAAATTTACTGAACTTGCTGATCGATCTTTAATTGCTGTTCAAGGTGAAAAAGCCGAAGAAGCTTTGCAAGATTTAGTGGAAGGAAGTGTTGTTGCTGATTTACCATATATGAATATGGGAAAATTTAAATGTAAAACTGGTGAAGAAGTTTTTATCAGTAGAGCAGGATATACTGGCGAAGATGGTTTTGAAGTTAGTATCGAAAATAGCAAAGCCGCAGCTTTTTGGTTAAAGCTTTGTGAAAATTCTTTCGTTAAGCCAATTGGTCTTGGAGCAAGAGATTCTCTTCGTTTAGAAATGGGTTATCCACTTTATGGTCACGATCTAGACGAACAAACCACTCCGGTTGAAGCTAGTCTTTCTTGGGTTATAACTAAAGAACATAAGGGATTTATTGGTTCTGAAACAATTTTAGAACAAAGAGCAAAAGGCATTTCTGGTGGAATTTCTAAAAAAAGATTTGGCATTAAATTGCTTGGACGTGGAATTGCTAGAGAAAATAGCGAAATTAGAAAAGATGGCAAAAAAATTGGCATTTTAACAAGTGGTGGTTTTTCACCAAATTTAAAAGCTTCAATTGGGCAAGGTTATGTTGAATCTAGTTTTAAAAAAGACGATCTAGTTTCAGTTGTGGTTAGAGATCGTGAGATTCAAGCTGTAATTTGTTCGCCAGTTTTTGTTTCTGCAAAAACTAAATCTGCCAAAAAATAATCATTAATTAATTATCAACTCCTAACAAACTATTAACATGACTATAAAATACACAAAAGATCACGAATGGATAAAAATCGAAGGCGACGTTGCAACGGTTGGAATCACTACTCACGCAGCAGAAGCTTTGGGAGAATTGGTTTATGTTGAGCTTCCTGAAGTTGGAACTGCTTTTGCTAAAGGCGATGCAGCTGTTGTGGTTGAATCTTCAAAATCAGCCAGCGATGTTTATACTCCGGTTGCTGGAGAAGTTGTTGAAATTAACGAAGTACTAACTTCTACTCCGGAAAATGTTAATAACGACACTTACGGAAGCGGTTGGTTAATTAAAGTAAAATTTACCAACATAGCTGATTTAGATGGTGCTTTAAGCGAAGATGAATATCAAAAATTCTTATCTGAAGATAATTAACCCTCCTTTATTTGACTAGGCGCCATTAGAGGCGCCTAAGTCAGATCCTTCCTTATTTTAAATATTCGATGTCGTTTCACGATTTAGCAAAAAAATATTCTTCTGGAAAAATTCATTTTATTGGAATTGGAGGAATTGGAATGAGTGCTATTGCCTTAATATTGAGCAGAATTGGTTGTAATATTCAAGGATCAGATCTTACTCAAAACAACAATACTAAAACAATAGAAGCTCTCGGAATTGAATGTTTTGTTGGACATAAAACAGAAAATCTCACCGACGATGTGGTTTTGGTGGTTGAAACTTCAATTGTAAAACCAACTAATCCAGAAATTCTGCAAGCAAAATCTAGAAATATTCCAATCTTTAGAAGAGCAGATATTCTTAAGGAAATCATTAGCGAGAAAAAAGGAATTACAATTTCTGGAACTCATGGAAAAACCAGCACCACAGCTATGGTTTCTGTTTTACTTGAAAGTGCAGGACTTGATCCGGTTATTATTAATGGTGGAATTATTAATTATTTTGGCAGTAACGCCAAATTTGGTGAAGGAGAATTTCTAGTTGCTGAAGCTGACGAATCTGATGCTAGCTTTGTTGATTTACCAAGCTTTATTGGTGTGGTCAATAATATTGAGCCAGAACATATGGATTTCTACAATAATGATTTCGAGTTGGTTAAAAAATATTATCAAAAATATTTAGAACAAATTCCAGCAAATGGTTTGGCGGCAGTTTGCATTGACGATGACGAGGTTTTCAATCTTTACAAAAAACTATCTCAGACTCAAGACAATTTGGTTTCCTTAAGTATTAAAAATAAAGATGCAGATTATTTTGGTTTTAATATTTCATTTGATCAAAGTGGCTTAAAATTTGATGTTAAAATCAAGAAAACAGGTCAGATTATTAGCGATATTAAAATGTCTGCTTACGGAGTTCACAATATTAAAAATGCCCTAGCCCCAGTCGCTATTGGAGTCTTTCTAGGCCTTAGTTCTGAGAAAATAAAAAAAGGATTAGCCGATTTCACAGGTGTTAAGAGGAGATTCAGTAAAACTGGAGAAGTAAATGGG
>JBLHNE010000153.1:0-3773 GCA_047619265.1 Rickettsiales bacterium
TAGTAAAAATTTCCTTTGAAAGAACACCCCTTAATTGCACAGATTCTTTAATGCATCTTAATAAAATATTATGTTAAGATTTGCCAAATTATCACCTTCAAAAACATCTTAAAAAAAGCATATTTACAATTCTACATTGTTCATCTAAAGCAATTAATGAACATTAGATCACCAAAATAGATTTTGTCATGAATGGAATTTTTAGGTAAAAACGACATAAAAATATTAAACTCTTTAATAAAATAACGATGCCATTAAATTTTTCTGAATACGACATCATATTATTCATAATGCTTTCTATGGCTTTGGCGGAAATTTCCTATGGGGCTTTTTTGTTGGTCAAAACCAAAAAATTTGTTAAGAATTCTCTTCAAACAACAGCAATTGTTTGGGAAAGCGAAATTTTATTAGAGGGGAAGAAAAATAATAAGGATCGAAGATTTGATACAATTGTTGAATTTCAAAGAGATATTTCAAGATCTTCAACGGCATTGATCAAAAATTCTAAAAAATCTATCGAGTTTAAAAACTATGTTTTTGAATCTTCATCGGCATTAATAAAAACCGCTAAGAAATATCAAGTCGGAGACCAGATAGAAATATTATATTCGCCAAAGAATCATCAAGATGTTCGAATTAATAATTGGATGAGTCTTTATTTTATAATTTTCTCCCTAATGGTAATAATTCCATTAACAACTTTTCTTTGTATTTTCCTTTTGATAATTGATGGCTCGTTAAATGTGAGTTTTATGTAATCGATTATTTGAGCTAATTCTGGAAAGTTTTTTAAAGCAAAAAAAATGCTTCCTTCTGCAATTAATTTTCTAAATCGATTAAGAAATACAAAAACGCCACCATAAAAATCATCAATCTATCAATTTCTATCAGCCAAGGCAGATCTTACTCCTTTCAATTTGACTAACTCCTTCCGCCTGAAGCGCTGGACACAAAATCTTCATTACCAACCGATCAAACAATAAATAAAGCATAGATTGCTGGGCTAAAAATATATCTACCCTCAATTATTACGATTTGTAAAAACTTGTATTTCACTAAACATATTTCGACATTTTTAAAAATTTATTAATTTCACAATTTAATGAATTATATGAATTTTTAACATCAATAAAATGCCAAAAGAAGTCAGATTTATTTCTTGAATAAAAATTCAATTCCGGAAAATGTTGTTAAAACTGCCACGAATTTCTTAAAAGTAGATTCGTTAATTTTTTTGTGAAGCAAATGTCCCAAATGAATTGAAATTGCCATCGGTGCGGCAATCCACCATAATTGAAAGAATATTTCAAAAGATAAAGTTCCTTGAATGGAAAATTGGCAGATTCTAATTAAGTTAAAAGTAATGAAGAATGTTGCTAGGGTTGTGCGCAATTCCGACTTATTTGTAAAGCGGTTTTTCAAGGCAATAGCAAAAAAAGGCCCACCAATACCAAAAATTCCGTGAGAAACCCCGCCAATAGCCAGAATAATATTAGAGAAATGTTTAGGTAATTTAATGTTATCGAAGAACATTGTTTTTACTGATAAGAAAATTAGTAAAAATCCTAAGATAAAAATAATTATTTGTGAGCCGCTTTTGGAAAAAAATATTGCTCCCAGTAAGGTTCCAATTAGACAGATTGGAAGAGATTCAAGGAAAATTTTCTTGGAGAATTTTTTATGATCGGAAGCGATTACGAAAATTGCAGAAACAGTTCCGACATAAATTGATATTAAAATCAATTCTTTGATGTCGATAAAAAAACCTAAAATTGCAAAAGCAATAAGAGTTCCTCCAAATCCAATTACGCTTTCAACGAAAAATCCGAAGCAAAAAGAAAGTCCAATTAATAGTAGTGTCATAAATTATTTTACATTTTGGTTTTGTGAATTAGGATTCAGCAACATATTGCTAATCAATTTCCATCAATCAATGAAAAGTTTTAGGCCTAATATCGTCATTTTTACTGGCATTTTCACTATTATGCTTGTCGGTTCTTTTTTGATGGGACAAGCAAGCTCCTTTGCGGCTGATATTGGTTTTGGTGTTCAGGATAATTTAGAGGAACAGTATCAGCAAAGAATTAATAGTAAAAAACTAATTAGCGGAGTTTTTGATAACAGAATTTATTACACCAACAACTATGATTCCGATGATCGTGTAAATGAAGATCGTGATGCATTTTTAAAATCGGAATTAAGAGTAAATTTAAAATTAGGTAGAGGATTTACGGTTCATGCCGACGCTAGATTTGAACAAGTAAGTGAAGATGTAAAAGATGGTACAGACCAATATTTTGCAAATGAAGGATCTTATTTTAGAGATTTATCTTTGAATTATGATTACAAAAAATTCTCAGTTTTTGCCGGAAAATTTACTGCCAATTTTGGAACTGCTTGGACAGATAATAATGGTATTTGGATTAATGGACTTGCTAAAAAATATAAGAAAAGCGAGAAATTAGGTTTTGGTATGTCGCAAAGATTTGGCGATGCTAAAGCTAATGGTGAATATGTTTTTGGGGTTAATATTTTTACTAATGATCGCAAAAATTTAGATAATTCAATTTTTAGCAAAAGAAATTCTGCAGTAAAAAATGACGGCAAACCGGGTGATACTAGAAGTCTTGAATCTTACGTTGTTTCGACCGATATTCATTACGATTTTAGCAATAATGAAAAATTATCATATCATTTTTCATATGCCAATTTAGCAGTAAATGAAAGACATAATCCAGCCGCCATAGTCGATGACGAAAAATCATATGCCTTAAATATTAATTACCATTATCCAATCAACGAAAATTTGATAATAAGTAGTTTGATTGAATATGTTAATATTCGCAATTTAGATGGAGATAAAGAAGGTAAAGCTGATTTCTTAACCGCTAGCTTTACCTCTAAAATTTACCAAGATTATTTTTTAACTCTTGCTAAGGCTCAGGAAAAAGAATCTTTAGCAAATTTTAATAGAACCACACAAACAATTTATGAGGTATCTATTGGATATGAATTCGGCAATTTTTGTGAACAGTTAAAAGGATTATCAACTTCTATCGGCTATAAAAATAGTAAAGATAGCGATACAACAGTGCCAGACATAGATCAATCTTTTGGTATTTTAATTAGACACACAATTGAATTTTAAGATGAAAAAAAACCTTGTAATTGCCATACCTAAAGGAAGAATTTTAAGTGAACTCAATGTTCTTTTTGCCAAAATTGGCTTCAAGCCAGAGGCAGATTTTTATAGCGATTCTTCTCGTAAATTAATTTTTGATAGTAATTTTGATAATCTTAAAATTATTAAAGTTAGAAGTTTTGATGTAGCAACAATTGTTAAATTTGGCGCTGCTGATTTTGGAGTTTGTGGACTAGATGTTCTGGAAGAATTTTCGTCAAAAGACATTCACCCGCTTTTTGATTTAGAAATTGGTAAATGTAGCCTTTCTATTGCCACTAAAAAAAATGAAGAAAAAGATTTAGCTAAAATTAGCCATCTAAGAATTGCCACTAAATATCTTAATCTGACTAATAATTATTTCTCAAAACAAGGAATTCAGGCTGAATGTATTAAACTTAATGGAGCTATGGAAATTGCACCACATTTGAACTTGTGCGATTACATTGTTGATTTGGTTAGTACTGGAAATACTTTAAGAGAAAATGGCTTAGTTGAGGTTAAGAAAATTCTTGATGTTAGCTCTTATTTCGTAGTTAATAGACATAGCTTAAAAACTAAGAACTTACAATTGTTAAAATTTATCAAATTG
>JBLHNE010000154.1:0-3688 GCA_047619265.1 Rickettsiales bacterium
ATAAAAATTATGGTAATAAATATCTTCCAGCTAAGCCGATAGTTTACAAAAGCAAAATCAAGAATGCTCAAGAAGCACACGAAGCAATTCGTCCGACTGACTTCTCTCTTCCTCCTAAAAAAATTGCCAGCTATTTAGAAAAAGATTTTTTGGCGCTCTACGATTTAATATGGAAACGAATGATCGCCTCTCAAATGGCTGATGTGGTTATGGATCAAGCGGCAGTAATTATTAAAACTAACCCTGTTTATGGTGAGTTAAAAGCAGTCGGATCAGTGATCAAATTTGATGGTTTTTATGTTCTTTACAATGAAGACAGAGACGATGAGGAAGATGAGGAAAAATCCATTTTACCAGATGTTAAGGCATCCGATAAATTAGCTCTATTAGAAGTTAAGCCAAACCAGCATTTTACCGAAGCTCCGCCAAGATATTCGGAAGCCAGCTTAGTTAAAAAAATGGAAGAACTTGGAATTGGTCGCCCATCTACTTATGCGAATATAATTTCAGTTTTGCAAGATCGCGGCTATGTTCGTTTAGATAAAAAAAGATTTCACCCAGAAGAGCGCGGTAGAGTTGTTGTGGTGTTCTTGAAATCCTTCTTCCCAACATACGTGGAATATGATTATACGGCAAATTTAGAGGATGAGCTCGATACTATTTCTAATGGTAAATTAAACTGGAAAGAGTTTTTAAAGAGTTTTTGGGTAAAATTTAATGGTAATATTGGCGAGGTTGGCACAAAAACTATTCCTGAAATTTTAGATAGCCTCAATCAAAATATTTCCCCTTATGTTTTTGGAAATGAAAAAGACAACAAGCCAACTCATCAATGCCCTGTTTGTAGTGATGGAAAACTAGGAATTAAAATTGGCGGTTTTGGAGTTTTTGTTGGTTGTTCAAATTACCCAGAATGTAAATATACCAAATCCCTTACTTCTGACAAAGAAGAGTTTGATGAAAATGGTGAATTGATAGTTTCTGAAAGAAAGGTTTTTGAGCCAATCTTACTTGGAGATGGAGATAATGAAGGCGATACAATTGTAATTAAGAAAGGCCCTTACGGTCTTTACCTCGAAATTTCCAACGATACTTTGGCGGCTGTTGAACAGGCAAAAGAACCAACTAAAAAAGAAGATCCTAAAGCTAAAGATAAAAAAACTTCAAAAACTAAATCTGAAGATAAACCTGAGAAAAAATCCAAGAAAAAAGCTAAGAAAAAAGATAATAAACCAAAACCTAAAAGAGTCTCAATTCCGCGTAATATTAAAATTGAAGATGTTGATTTGAAAATGGCAAAAAAACTTCTTTCTCTTCCCAGGGAAGTTGGAATTCACCCGGAAAATGGTTTAAAAATTGTCGCTTCAATTGGACCTTTCGGGCCATATTTACTTCATGACGGAAAATATTCCTCGGTAAAAGATGATGATGTTTTGGAAATTGGATTAAACAGATCGGTTGATTTGATCGCCGAGGTTCAGGCCAGAAAGGCTGCTAAAGCTAAAATTGGAGCTAAGACTGGGAAAAAAACTACAAAAACTAATAATGGAAAAAGAAAAACAACCAGAAAATCCTGAATACGACTTTAATCCTAAAGGAGAAGAGGAAAAGTGCGATCTTCTTAAAAAATCGCTTTTTCAAATGAAGCACTTAGCTTTTTTGTGCCAAATTACTCCAGAAAATCCAAATTTTTTAGAAATAGTTGAATGCAACAATAATTTTCTAAATCATTTTAGATTAAAGAGAGAAGAGGTTGTTGGTCATAATTACGATTTTTTATTAGCCAATGAAAATATCGAACAAGGATCAAACAGATATTTTGAATATATAAACCTAATTAAAATAGTTGGAAAGCTTCAGGCCAATAGCTTGAAAATGCATATACCTCACCCAAGAGAAGAAAATAAGTCCGAATCTTTCAGAATAAATTTTACCCCAAGTCGTTATAAAACCAGAAATATATACTGCATTTTCTCCTTTAAATTATTAGAAAAGCACGAACATGATGAAACCCCCAAGCCTTTATTAGTTATTCAAAATTTAGAAAGAACAATTAAAAATGAGAGGTTGCTTAGGAGCATGAGCGATTTGATCGCCTCTGGATCGGACTTGAAAGAAACGGCTGGAGAAATTATTAAAACTATTTGCCACTATTTAAAAGTTGATCGATGTATTTTTTATGATGCTAACCCTCATTCAGGTTTTATTGCAGAATATTGCACGAAAGGAGCTAAAAAAATATCCATCGACGCCGATTCTGCTAATTCAAATTCACCAATTAATCGTTACATAAATTTCCAAAATAATCTATTTTTAGAAGCTAATCATTTAAAAAAGACCACAACTACTCTGGTCTGCGAAGACGTTAATAATGATTCTAGGTTTGAATCTATCGAAGATTTATATTCAGAATTTGGAATTATATCTCAAATTGCAGTAGTAATAACTTCTAACAATGTGATTATTGGTGGATTTTACTTGCAGCAATCAACCAAAAGAAATTGGATAAGGGAAGAATGGGAATTAATAGAGATTGTATCAAACCAGCTAGCAACAGCTATTGACCGCTCAAATTATACTTACCAATTATTAACCACAAATAAAGAATTAGCTGAAAAAAGTGATCAATTAAACAAATCTCTTTTAGAAGAAAAGAGGATGCGTGAATTACAAAGTGAATTTGTGGCCTTGGTTTCCCATGAATTTAAAACTCCACTACAAATTATTGATAGTTCAAGAGAGCTGCTTTTAAGAAAAATGAAGGCAAAAGAAATTATTGATGAAAATATAGAAAATTATTTAGGAAGAATTAAAAATAATGTACTGAGAATGAACAATCTCATTCAAAGCAATTTGAACTTATCTAAAATTGAAATTGGAGAAGAAGGAATTAAAGTAGATAATCAAACTTTTAACATTAAGGCCTTAATTAAAGAGATTATTGAGAAGAACTTTAACTTTATGCAAGAAAAACGTATAAGGGTTGAGCTTGATATTAATTCATGGCCAGATTATTACGATGGGGATCTAAAATTATTAG
Organism: Rickettsiales bacterium; assembly: GCA_047619265.1. Taxonomy (GTDB): domain Bacteria; phylum Pseudomonadota; class Alphaproteobacteria; order Rickettsiales; family UBA1997; genus JAJTCH01. Next base: position 3,041 of record JBLHNE010000154.1, read on the forward strand.
ATCACTCATTTAGTAATGTCATTACTAATGCAATTAAATATTCCAAGGTCAATTCGCCAATTCAAGTTACTGGTAAAATTGAAAATGGAAAATTGCACTTAAGAGTCGTAGATTTTGGAATCGGAATTCCGGATGATGATTTAAAGAAAATTGGTAAGAAATTTTTTAGGGCTCAAAATACTTTATCAATTGCTGGAACAGGAATTGGCATATATCTCACTGAATATTTTGTTGGATTGCATAACGGCTCAGTTTTAATAGAGAGCCAATTGGGTATTGGAACAACCATTAATATTTATCTCCCTATCTCACAATAATTTATATCTAAAAATTACAATGAAGTTATTAAAAGCCAATTTTTTTGCACCAAGCCTATTGAGCTGTTTTTTTATTAGCGCCAATGTTTTTGCTCAAAGCACTTATCCCTCGATATCTGGTGAAACTTTATTTGAGCTTAGGGCCGATAGCGTTACTTCAACTAATAAAGATCATGTTAAGCCCAATAACTTCAACATTAATATTGATGCGGATTTTAATCTTAATTTCAGTAAAAACTGGTCGTTAATTAACGATTGGAAAATTAGATCAGTAGAGCAGCAAAATGATAGTAATCCTGAAATATATCGCCAAATCTTATCCGAACGTCGA
>JBLHNE010000155.1:0-3684 GCA_047619265.1 Rickettsiales bacterium
GGGAAAATAAATCAAATCTTCTATCTAGGTTTTTAGTCCATCCTTAATCAGAAATTTACTTTTCCAAGACATTATATTATACCATTTTCCATCACGCTTTCGCTGCGCGAGCGCACTAAAATCAAGGATTTTAGTGATACCAATTACCATCTAAAGATGGGAAATGGTATTAGATCTTTTTTGCTGCTTAATTTAGAAAAATTTTCATCTTTAAAAAATTTTCAAAACTTAAAACTGGTTGATTTATCAGCTGCAATCCAGATAAAAAATATCGATCATTTGTGATTGTGATAGCGCCTTCTTTTTGAGCGGTAAGTGCAATTTCTTTGTCGCCATTTTTCATCTTTCTGGGCAATGATTCAAAATAGGCTGATTCTTGATCAGTAAAAATTACCTCTACTTTTTCTAGTTTTTTTTCAATATCGAAACTAAAAATTATGTGATTAATTTTAGATAATTTTTTCATCTTATTGTCACAATCAATCATCATGTCCAGCTGCCTTCTTACCGATTGAGGCATTATAATTTTGGTGATTTTACCAAGAATATTTTGCAATGAATCTTCAGGAAGTTCGATCAATTTATCATAAATATTGCAATCAAATAGAACTATCATTGGCTTTGATCAATAAATTATAAAAGGTTATTTTATTAAAATTCTTGGCCAGAAAATTCGATGATTTTTTTAATATGCCACGCTTATACCAAAATTTACATTACCTTCGTCGGCTGAAGAATTGCCGTTTGGAAGAAGAATTGAAGGCGTAAGACTTACACCAGAGGTAATATCTCCTCTGTTAATTTTATATTCTATTGGAGTGGTTAAAATTAAATCACCAATCAAATCTCTATTAGTTCTAATCTGATCAATATTACTATCTTCTTGACGATATGGAAGAGTAAAACTTTCCCCGGCAGATCTGTCAAATGCCTGTGTTTCGTTAAACCATTCTTTTCTTACTGAGAATTGACGATTTGTAGAATTGTCAATTTCCGACTTATCTTTCACAAACTTATCTTTATTAGAATTTTTATTAGAAGTTTGAAAATCATATTTATCAAAATTAGGTCGATCATTATTTGACTGTTCATATTGAGAAAAATATGGCAATGTCAGATTCTTCCAAGAATTATCATTTTCTAAATTATTACCTGTCTCATAATTTTCATCAGAATTTTGAGCATCATATTTCGCAAAAATGGCTGATTGACCAGCTTTGGAAAAATTGGTCAATAATAAAAATATGAAAAATAGTGATATGTATTTTTTGTTTCTAAGCATTTTTTTTAAATTACATATTAATGAAATAGTCAAATTAAGAAGAATTATTATTAATAAAACCAGATGATTATTTACGGCAAAAACAATCTATTTCGTGGTCATTAACCATTCCAACAGCCTGCATAAAAGCGTAACAAATTGTTGATCCTACAAATTTAAAGCCTCTTTTTAACAAATCTTTACTCATGGCATCAGATTCTTTGGTGTTAATCGGTATTTCGATCATTGACCTAAATTGATTATTAATTGTCCTTTGATTGACAAATTGCCAAATGTAGGAATCGAATGATCCGAATTCTTTTTGAACCTCTAAAAAAGCTATGGCATTTTTAATTGCAGAGGCAATTTTGAGACGATTGCGCACAATTCCGGCATTTTCCAACAATTTTTTCTGGTCTGTCTGGTCATATTTGGAAATTTTCTGGGCATTAAAACCATCGAAAGATTTTCGATAATTTTCTCTCTTATTTAAAATAGTTTGCCAACTAAGACCAGCTTGAGCACCTTCTAAAATTAAGAATTCAAATAATATTTGATCGTCGTGAACCGGAATTCCCCATTCTAAATCGTGATATTTAATCATCAATTCATTGCCTTTGGGCCAAGAGCAACGTTTATTTTTTGTCATTTATTTTGATATTTTACTCTCTTCTAGGAAAAATTTATAAACTAATTTTGAAATCAAAATAATTGATAATGCCATCAGAACAATTATTAAGTTATTTTTTATGTTGAAAATTTTAATGAAAATTATCATTGGAATACAAGTTAATAATGGAGCAATAAAAAATCCCCACACTAATTCTTTTGATATTTCTAAAAATTTAAACATAAAAATTCTTTATTCTGGTTAAAAAAAATTTCATTTTAACCGACCACTAAAATCGGCGATTATTCATATAATTAATTTATGAATCCATTTTTATATTCATTGGCATCGAATCCTAATAATTGAATCGATTCTTCGCAAATTATGGGGCGTTTGATTATGGAGGTTTTTTCTTTCATTAAAGCAATGGCGTCAATTTCGTTAAGGGGTTTTTCGGAATCGCTTAATTTACGAAAAGTCATTCCTTTAGAATTAAGAACTTTCTGCCAGCCGAAATTTTTTATGAATTCTTTTAATTTTTCCTCACCTATTCCGTCTTTTTTGTAATCGTGAAATTGATGCTCAATATTGTTTTCTAAGAGCCATTTGAGGGCTTTTTGAACCGTACTGCAATTTTTAATTCCGTAAATTTTTATCATTTTATTTAAAGTATTGAAAGTTTGGTATTTTATAATTTTAAAAATATTAAAAATTAAATCGACAATAAAAACATTTTGACGACACTATCTAGTAAATTAATCAAGAACCTTATTTTTTAATGCAACAATATTACGTAATCGTTATTGGCGGTGGTCATTCTGGGGTTGAAGCCGCCTGCGCTTCCGCTCGAATGGGCGTTTCCACATTACTCATCACCTTAAAAGAAGAAAATCTTGGCGAAATGTCTTGTAATCCCGCTATTGGCGGCGTTGCCAAAGGAACTATGGTGCGCGAAATTGATGCACTAGGTGGAATTATGGGCAAAGCGATTGACAAATCTGGAATTCATTTTCGCATTTTAAATGCCAGTAAAGGCGCTGCTGTGCATTCTCCACGCGCGCAGGCTGATCGTAAATTATATCGAAAAGCGGTTTCTGGTTTAATTGAAAATCAAGAACATTTAGATGTTTTATATTCTTCGGTGGAAGATTTGGTGATTGAAAATAATCAAATTTGCGGTGTTATTATTAAAGATGGCAGCATTATTAAAACCAATTCAGTGGTCTTAACGACGGGAACATTTTTATCGGGAATGATTCATATTGGAGATCAAAAAATTCCCGCTGGAAGAATTGGCGAAGATCCTTCAACCGGACTTGCTGCTACACTCAAAAAATATGATTTTGCTTTAAGCAGATTAAAAACTGGAACTCCACCTAGAATTAGCGCTAAATCAATTGATTATTCAGATTTAGAAACGCAAGCAGGAGATGTGCCGCCAATTCCATTTTCTTACTTAACCGATAAAATCGAAGTTCCTCAAATTCATTGCCACATCACCTACACCAATTTAGAAACTCACAAAATTATTCAAGAAAATTTGAGAAAATCCGCTATGTATGGCGGTCATATTGCTGGTATTGGACCCAGATATTGCCCTTCAATTGAAGATAAAATTCATCGTTTTGCCGATAAAGAACGTCATCAAATTTTTCTAGAGCCAGAAGGTTTAGACACCGATGTGGTCTATCCTAACGGCATTTCAACTTCTCTTCCTGCTGATATTCAATTGCAATTTTTAAGAACCATTAAGGGCTTGGAAAATGTGCAAATGATTCAACCAGGATATGCTATTGAATATGATTTTGTCGAT
>JBLHNE010000156.1:0-3680 GCA_047619265.1 Rickettsiales bacterium
AGATCAAAAAAGATTGAATTATTTCCATCCATCAAGAGATAATTAAAAAAGCTAACACCAAATCTCATTTATAATGAGATTTATAAGATTATTTTAATTTTACTCGGAGATTATTTGAGAATTTATTTTGGTTCAGAAGAAATTCTGCCAGTTTGAGAGCCGATTTTTACTTTTTTTCCTTCCTTTAAATCACCTAAAACTTTAGAGAATATTGCAGGGCTTAAATCTTCAAAATAATCGTCGTTAATTTGTACCATTGGGGCATTGGTGCAGGCTCCCAGGCACTCTACTTCTTTCAAAGTAAATAATTTATCGATAGTTGTTTCTTCTCTGTCAATTCCTAGCTGCTCTTTACAAACTCTAATCAAATCTTCTGCTCCACGAAGCATGCAAGGCGTAGTTCCGCAAACTTGAATGAGAAATTTTCCAACTGGTTTTAAATTGTACATTGAGTAGAAGCTGGCAACTTCGTAAACCTGAATTGGAGCCATTTCTAATGTGCTTGCAATATGCTCGACAATGTCTTTAGAAATAAAATTATCATTTTGTCTTTGCGCCAAGTCTAAAAGAGGCATAACCGCTGATTTTTGTCTATCGGCAGGATATTTAGAAATGATTTCTTTTACTTTGATTTGATTCTCTTGAGTGAATGTAAAGGTCATAGATATTAATTATTAGCCGAAATTGTCTGCAATGATTAAGCTCCTATCTATAAAGAATTCTGAAGATTTATCTGCAAAATTATTGAAAGATAGGAGCAAAGTAGGAATTTTATTTAATTTGTCGCCAAACTAGGGTTTTAGCGATAGCGAAAAGAATCGTCATGATTAATAAAAATATCATCACTTTGACTCCAACTTGCTTTCTAACTTCAGTTTCTGGCTCTGCTGCAAATTGCAAGAAATTAACTAAATCAATTGCCATTTGCTCACGAGCAGCAAAGGTTCCATCTTGATATTCAACTATTTCGTCATCAGGAAGTGGTGGAGCCATTGAAATTTGATGTCCTTCAAAATATGGATTGTAATATTTTCCTTCCGTTAGATCAAAATCTTCTGGAGCTTCTTCAAAGCCAGTTAGAAGGGAATAAACGTAATTAGCTCCATCTGGTCTAGCTTTAATGATTAAAGATAAATCAGGAGGGTAAGCTCCGCCATTTGAAGCTCTAGCAGCTTTTTCGTTGGCAAAAGGAGCAACAAAACGATCTGATGGAAGAGCAGATCTTTCGAACATATCTCCTGAATCATCTGGACCATCGACTACTAAATATTCGTCAGCGATTTGCTTAATTTCATCTTCTCCAAAGCCAATTTCAGCCAAATTACGATATGCAACTCTTTTCATAGAATGGCATGAAGAACAGACTTCTTTGTAGATTTGGTAGCCACGTTGAGATGATTGCTTATCAAATCTTCCAAAAAAACCTTCAAATTCCCATTTAAGTTTTTGAGGATGATGAGCTGAAGTTGCACTTTGACCACTCGCGAAAGATTGGTTAAAAAGCAAGATTAGACTAATTGAAAGAATAATTTTTTTGATCATTTTTAAAATTTGTAAATAATTTGTTCAAAATTAATAATTTTTTTGTCTATCTGAAAGTTAAGATTTATGGTGTTTTTTCTGAAAATCCTCGTCAATTGATTCAGGCAATGGTAAACATTTTTCATATTTTCCAAGCAAAGGCAAAATTACCAAGAAATAAGCGAAATAATACAGAGTTGCAATTCTAGAAGCCCAGACATACCAACCATCAGCTGGAGATTGACCAAGCCAACCAAGGGCAATAAAATTCAAAATGAAAATTGCAAAAAACCATTTGAAAACTGGACGATAAGCACCAGATTTTACTTTAGAAGTATCTAGCCAAGGCAAGGCAAACAATATCGCAATTGCACCAAACATTGCTAGAACACCACCAAGTTTGTCGGGAACAGCGCGCAAAATTGCATAGAACGGTAAGAAATACCATTCAGGAACAATGTGAGCTGGAGTGACTAATGGATTGGCAGGGATGTAGTTATCTGGATGACCAAGAGAATTGGGATAGAAAAACAAGAAATATCCAAAAATCATGAAGAAAATTCCAAACCCAACAAAATCTTTAATGGTGAAATATGGGTGGAAAGGCATGATATCTTTTTTAGTTTTGATTTCAACGCCAGTTGGGTTGTTTGAACCAACTTGGTGAAGAGCAATCAAATGAAGTAAAATGATTCCAACCAAAACAAATGGCAGCATGAAATGCAAAGAGAAGAAGCGATTCAAAGTTGGATTATCAACTGAATAACCACCCCAAAGCCATGTTACGATTGATTCTCCAACTACAGGAATAGCAGAAAAAAGATTAGTAATTACTGTTGCGCCCCAAAAACTCATTTGTCCCCAAGGAAGAACATATCCCATGAAAGCGGTTGCCATCATAAGCAAGAAAATAATGATTCCCAGCCACCAAAGAAGTTCGCGTGGCGCTTTGTAAGATCCGTAAAATAAACTACGAGTAATATGAGCAAAAATTGCCACAAAAAACATTGAAGCCCCAACTGCGTGCATGTAGCGAATTAGCCAACCATAGCGCACATCGCGCATGATGTGTTCGACCGAATCAAAAGCGTGAAGAGTATTTGGTACGTAGTGCATTGAAAGCAAAAGACCGCTGATGATTTGAACCAATAGAGCAATTCCAGCAATCGATCCAAAACTCCACCAATAGCTTAAGTTTTTCGGATAAGGGTGTCTTAAGAAAGCACCTTCAATGAAAGAAATGATCGGCAAACGATCATTAATCCATTTAGCTAGTTTTGATTTTTCAGTGAGAGATTTGTCAAAATCGTTTTTTATTTGGGACATTTAATTAGCCTATTTTAATGGTTGTGTCGGTTAAAAATTCATATGGCGGAACTGCAAGATTTGTTGGAGCTGGGCCTTTTCTGATTCGAGCAGAAGTGTCGTATACTGAACCATGACAAGGGCAGAACCAACCGTTAAATTCACCAGCATTACCCATTGGAACACAGCCTAAGTGAGTGCAAATTCCAACAGTTACAAGCCATTCTTCTTTGCCTGGTTTTACGCGATCGGAGTCTTTTTGGGGATCTTTTAATTCACTTAAATCAACATCTTGAGCAGCTGCAATTTCCTGAGCTGTTCTTCTTTTAATAAAAATAGGCTTTCCTCGCCATGTAACAGTTTTTTCAGCACCAACTTCAATGCCCGAAACGTCTACTTCAATCGAAGCCAAAGCTGAAACACTACTTGCTGGATTCATTGAATCAATAAATGGAATGGCCGCGCAAGCAGCTCCAATTCCGGCTGTTGCGAATGCTGCGGTGGTAATTAATTTACGTTTTTTTTGATCACGAACTTGCTCTGAAGTCTGATCTTTTGAATTGTTTTCGCTCATTCTTGATTGTAATTTGGACAGGAGAAAGAAGGCTGGATAATAATAATTGTTTTGTAAATTTACAAGATTAAATTGATCCTTCAAAGCCATATAAGTCTTCATTTGCACATCGAACTTAAAACTTACAAAAATAACATGAATATTAAATCAATTGACTGCGCTACCTTAAATTCTTGGATTGAAAATGAAGAAGTGGTCTTAGTTGATGTTCGAGAAATTTATGAAAATGAAACTGTTAGAATTGATAATTCAACTTTAATTCCAGTTGGAAATGTTGACG
>JBLHNE010000157.1:0-3658 GCA_047619265.1 Rickettsiales bacterium
ATTAATTTTTCATATGCTAAAAATAATTTATTTAAAGATCTATTTGTATATAAGTTGGCTATATATGGTCGATAAACTCAATATAAATTGATCAAAATGAATACAAAGATCCAGTTTAATTTGCTGTTAAAAATAACTATACGATATTAAAACTTAAATTTGAGAATTATTTAGGTTTTATCTTAATATATCGGATTTCTTGGTCTTTGGATGAGATTGCACTCATATAAGAGTTCTTGAGGAGTCGTGTTATAGATAGACGTGCTTCTATTATTCGATAGATATAAGACAGTGTATTTACTATTCTTATTCAACTTCTTTTGATATTCAATTGAATCTAATATCGCTTTTTCTACTTGAAATGCTGTTGTCTCTAAAATCAAAATTCGATAAGATGTTTTAGGGCATATTATCTCCGTATTAAACTCTGGTTGCTTGGAATTAATACCACATCCAACAATCAATAAATAAAAAGCTAAAATAAGATTTTTCATATATCAATTTGCTCTTACTTGACCAATATTACTAAATATTTGCGACCACCAGCTTTTCTTTTGATTTTTAACCTCGGTAAATTTCTTACTAATCGCAACCGAGTTTTGGTCTGACAAGCTATAATTGTCAATTTTTCTAATTATATCTTGATCGTTAAATGATATGGTAGCTATTTGGCGATCTAAAGTCTTCTTCTGGAAGAATAGGAATTTCTGCACATCTTCTGAATAATAAACCCACAATTCATTATCGCCAACTTCGGAAGTAAAGCTTGGATAACCCATAAAACTAAGTACATCATTTTTGTTGCTTATCTGCTCTTTAAGTCTTCCGTAGTCAGATAAATCAAAGGCGTAACCCCTTTTTTCAACTTGATTGCAAGATGTGATAATTACGAGGGTCAATACAATAATTAGATATTTCATATATGTTTGTTGTGAGTAAAAAATTACAGTTGATTTTATTATTTTCTTATCTATGATAGCAACTCATTTTTTTACCTTATTGAGTAGATTTTTCTTAAAAAAACAGATATCTCAAAAACATTTAAATACCTTAAGCAATGGCAGTTCCTAAAAGAAAGACATCAAAATCAAAACGCAATATGCGCAGAGGAAGTAATGGCGCTTATAGTGCTAACCTTCCAAATGTTGTTGTTGATGCAACCACAGGTGAATATAAATTATCTCACCATATCTCTATTGATGGTTATTACAATGGTAAAAAAATTGTTGATTTAAGTAAAAAAAATAACGAAGAAGATGCTGAAGCCGCTTAGGCACTGTTAATAAATACCTAAGATATACACAAGTGACTAATAAAATCTATATAGCCCTTGATTGTATGGGCGGAGACTCTGCTCCACACTCTGTAATTGAGGGTGCAAATATTGTTTCCTCAGCAAACCCCAAAATTCACTTCCTGCTTTACGGAAACTCAACTATACTTAATCCTATTTTGGATAAATGTATTGCTCTTAAAAAGAATTCTACCCTATTTCATACCGATCAAGTTATTGAAGCTGACGAGAAACCTTCAACAGCATTACGCAAAGGTACTAATTCTAGTATGCGCCTCGCTATCGATGCAGTTAGGGATGGTGTTGCAGATGCGGTTATTTCAGCTGGAAACACTGGCGCCCTAATGGCTATTTCTAAAATAATTTTAAGGCCATTAGCTTCAATCGATCGCCCTGCAATCGTAACTTTTATGCCCAATCAAAAAAACACCGCTACAGTGATGTTGGATATGGGTGCCAATCTCGATTGTAATTCCGAAGTTTTGTTCCAATTTGCTATCATGGGCAGTGCATTTGCTAAGGCAGTTTTAAAAATCACTAAACCATCTATTGGAATATTAAATGTTGGTTCGGAAGACCTAAAAGGTAGTGATTCAGTAAAAGCCGCCGCCGCTTTAATTAGAGAAAGTGATCTTTCCGATTCTTTTTATGGATATGTTGAGGGGGATGATATTGCTAAAGGAACTGTTGATGTCGTGGTTACAGATGGATTTTGTGGAAACATTACCTTAAAAGCAATTGAAGGAACCGCTAAAATGATTTCTGGAACTTTGAAGACTGGATTTAATAAAACAATTTTTGCTAAGATTGGATATTTATTAGCGCGCCGTTCTTTAAAATCAGCCCTAAAACGTCTTGATCCAAGAAATTATAACGGTGCAATGTTAGTTGGGCTGAATGGTGTTGTGGTTAAGAGTCATGGCGGCGCTGACAAAATTAGCTTTGCTAATGCTATCAGAGTTACGATCTCACTTGTTGAAGATGAAATTAATCAAAAAATTATTGAAGAAATTAAAATTTCCACCAATAGTCATTACGGAGCAACCATCGCGAATAATGAAAATATTTAACTCACAAATCATCTCTTCTGGATCTTATTTACCGGAAAAATTCCTTACTAATTTCGACCTTGAAAAAACTGTCGAAACTACTAACGACTGGATTATTGAAAGAACAGGAATTAATAAAAGACATATCGCAGCGGAAGGTGAACTAACTTCAGATATTGGTTTTAAAGCTGCCCAAATTGCAATCAATAAAGCTGGCTTAAATCCGGAAGAAATTGATGCAATTATCTTAGCTACTACAACTCCAGATTTAACTTTTCCTTCTACCGCCACAACTATTCAAGCTAAACTTGGAGCGAAAAATTCCTTTGCTTTTGACGTTCAGGCAGTTTGTGCGGGATTTGTTTATGCACTTAATATTGCTGATAATTTTATTAAACTTGGTCAAGCTAAAAATGTAGTCGTTATCGGAGCTGATATTCTTTCTAGAATCGTTAATTGGGAAGATCGTAATACTTGTGTTTTATTCGGAGACGGAGCTGGGGCGGTGGTCTTAAAAGCAACCGAAGATAGTAATCGTGGTATTTTGGCAACTAAAATTTATTCCGATGGAAGATTGAATGATATTTTAAAAACCAGCAGCGGCGTCTCTTCAGGTCAAAATTCTGGGTTCATTCAAATGCAGGGAAAGGAAGTTTTTAAGCATGCAGTAGAAAAAATGGTTAAGTCAGTTCTTGATACTTTAAAGAAAGTTAATTTGGAAGTTTCTGATATTGATTGGCTAGTTCCTCATCAAGCTAATGCTCGCATCTTACTTTCTGTTGCTAAAAAATTAAACATTTCCACAGAAAAAGTAATAATGACTGTTGCAGATCATGCTAATACTTCTGCGGCTTCAATTCCTCTCGCTTTAGATTTTGCTCTTAAAGAGAATAAAATTAAAAAGAATGATATTGTGGTTTTTGAAGCTTTAGGTGGCGGATTGACCTGGGGTTCTGTAGTTGTTCGTTGGTAATTGCAAATTACTATCCTATATTCATTATTTTCATAATTTATGGTTGCGCTTTGTTAGGACATCTTTTTTATAGATATCTATGTTGGATTATTTCTTGTAAGGGCTTCTTAAGTAGGTGCCAAAAATGATATTTGGCATAATTAAAAAATATGGGGCTAATTTTCACTCTTTCCTACATTTTTGACCTAAGTTTCTCAGCAAGAATTTAATAGCTTTTTTCTTCCTATCTATCCTCATCCCTCTATGAATATTCACCCTTTCTTTTAAGTGAGAAAAAAGACCTTCAAGATGATTATTGGTTGGTGGAATATCAAAATCTTTACTATCAGAATAGATAAAAAT
>JBLHNE010000158.1:0-3638 GCA_047619265.1 Rickettsiales bacterium
TAATGAAGCCATCTGCATCTATTTGTGCTAAATCTCCAGTTTTTAGCCAGCCATTTTCGTCAATTTCCTGAGCGGTTTTGAATGGTTCTTTGTGATATCCACGCATGATATTGGCGCCTTTTGCTAGTAATTCATTATCTTCTCCGAGCTTAACTTCCACATTTGGAAATGCTTTGCCAACGCTGCCTAATTTGTGATTATTTTTAAAATTAGCGGCGATTACTGGAGAGCTTTCGGTTAGTCCGTAGCCGACGTAAATATTGATTCCAATGCCCAGAAAGAATTTTTCTAGATCTGGTGAAAGTGCGGCGCCACCACAAATTATCATGCGCATTTTCGAGCCAAGTGCGGCGCGGAGTTTTTTGTAGACTAGGCGGTTGAGAATTTTATAGAGGAGTGTCTTCTTTGGATTTCTGTGCCTTGTAAACGCTTCTCGCAATGACGTCATATCTAGTTCTGATTCCGAATTTACAACATCTTCATTGCGAGGAGCACAGCGCAGCGGAGATTTGGAAAAATCGTTTTGGGCAAATTTTGGTGCGTAGTGAAAAGCAATTTTTCCAATTAATTTTTTAATAAAACTAGCTTCATTAACGCCATTTTGCATTTTGGCAAAAACCTTTTCGAGCATTCTAGGAACTGCGGTCATTAATGACGGATTAATTTCTTTGAGAAGAGCGCCAACATTTTTGACATCGTCAGCGAAATGGATTGAAATTCCTTGGGATACATAAAATAGAACCACCATTCTTTCGAAAATATGAGCTAGTGGCAAAAATGACAAAGCAACATCTTCGTTTTTATTTAAGGGAAAGCATTTAGCGGTAGAATTGATCTGGGAGATGAGGTTTTTATGGGTAATTTCTACTCCTTTTGGAACGCCAGTAGAGCCGCTGGTGTAGATTATTGTTGCCAGATCATTCTCGTTAATTTGGTTGGTTAATTGGTTAAATAAATTGGGAGACTTTTGAAATAATTCGGCGCCGTTTTTAAGTAGATCTTCGAATTTAATAATATTTTCGCCCTTTGTTTCAAAATCAAGAATAATGATTTTCTGAAATTTTGCGCCGCTATCGTGAATAATTTGTAAATTTTCCATGGAGTCGCAGAAAACAAATTTTGCTCCAGAGTTTTTTATTTCGAAAAGTAGGTTTTCTGAGGAAATGTTGGGGAAAATTGGAACGGAAAATGCGCCATTGGCAATTGCTGCTAAATCTATTTGTAGCCAAAAATGACTTGGTTTGGCGATTATTGCAAAACCATCGTTCTTTTTTATGCCTAAATCGTTTAGGGATAGAGTTAAATGGCGAATGTTTTTGGTGAAGTTTTCCGTTGAGATGTTGGTTGATTGGCCATTTTTTACGGAACTAAACGCTTTGGGATTTTGGTATTTTTGATCTAAGAAGTCGATTAGGCTTGCGAGATTAGAGAAATTTTCCATTTTTAAATATTTTTAATTTTACAGAGGTTCTTAAAGATTTTGGTTAAGTGTTTTACAAATTAAAAAGCGAAAGAAAGCCATAATAAAAATTAGGATAATGGTTAAAAATGAAATATTTAACCATTAAATCTATTTTACTTAAATGAGCGGAGTAATAGCACATTAAGGGCAGGATTAATATTGAAATGTAGTTGCTGAGCTGGCTTGAAAATGAGGCGACGATGATGGCGTTTTTTTCTTCGATTATTTGCACTTTTTTCATTCTTCTTTGGGTGGACGGATGGGTTGAAAATAGGGTTAAATAGCCAGATTTACCTAGAAGAGAAAGTGAATTTGCCATATTGATTCCACCAAAAGATTTGGCACTTTGAGCATCGCAGCGATATTCGGTGGCTCTTCCTAGAAAATTTTTTAAGAATTTGTAAATATTCATTAATATAAAGCGATTAAATAAATTCAAAACCCCATTAGACAGATTGCAAATGAAGCTCATTGCTGCGGCTATAAAAAAGAATTCAAATTTAAGATAACGAAAAAATCGGATAAATATGTGGAAAACGAAATTTAAAATAAAAGAGGTGATGCGTGTGACTTTTTGATTGATGATGATGAGCATCCCTGGTAGATAATCTTTGTTGATGAGATGCGATGCTTCGTGGCCTAGAATACTGCGAATGGCAATTAGACATTCCTCTTTATCTTCAATATTTTTAAGGTAGTGATTGATTAATCCTGAGGTCAAAATAATAGCTTTTTTTCTCATTCCTGCCACGGCGTAGGCATTAACTTCGCCATCATTTTTGATGTAGAGCTTTAAATTTGGCTGGTCAAATCTGTATTTCACATCTTCAAATATTTCCTTGAGGAAGCCATATTTATTGCGGTAATCTTTACATCCTTTTAAAGAAAATCTTACTGAAAATCCAAAGATAAAATCAATGATTAAATAAATGATCATTAGAAAACTAATGGCAAAAATTAGGAAAAATAAAGCTATTTTAGGACTAAAAGAGATGTAGTGAAAAAGAGAAATTTCGTCGCCATTAATTTTTATAAAAGGAAAAATGGCCAGCAAAAACGGCAAAAGCAAAAGCGCAAAATTGCAAATGATGAGAACGTATACCAGAAAAAGGCTAAGAGGTTTTGAGAACACTTTTTAATGGTTAATGGTTAATTATTAATGATTAATGGCTAATAGTTAATTTATCAATTTATTGTTGAATTTTTTAATCAAAACGCCCTAATTAATCATTAATCATTAATAATTAATCATTAACCATCAATAATTATCCTTTATGCGCACCATTGAAATTAAAAATTTAAAAATCTCCAACAATTTACCATTCACTTTAATTGCTGGTCCTTGCCAAACCGAAGATCGCGATCATTCCATGATGATGGCGGAAGGAATTAAGAAAATTACCGATAAGCTCGGAATTGGTTTTATTTACAAATCCTCTTTTGATAAAGCTAATCGTTCTTCGGCAGATTCTCAAAGAGGCTTAGGACTTACAAAAACTTTGAAAATATTTGAAGAAATTAAAAGCACCTTTAATTGCCCAATTTTAACCGATGTTCACAGCGAAAAAAACTGTAATGAAGTTGGTGATGTTGTTGATATTATTCAAATTCCAGCTTTTTTATGTCGTCAAACTGATTTGCTAAAAGCAGCAGCAGAAACTGGAAAAATTGTTAATATTAAAAAAGGTCAATTTTTAGCTCCTTGGGATGCGGCAAATATTGTTAAGAAAATGGATCATTTTGGAAATGCTAAAGTCATGCTGACCGAGCGTGGTGCTAGTTTTGGCTACAATACTTTGGTTTCAGACATGCGTAGCTTGCCAATTATGGCTAAAACTGGTTGCCCTGTAGTTTTTGATGCAACTCATTCTGTTCAACAACCCGGAGGTCAAGGTAGTGTTTCTGGTGGCCAAAGAGAATTTGTGGAAACTCTAGCTAGCGCGGCAGTGGCTGTTGGTGTTGCGGCAATTTTTGCTGAAACTCATCAAGACCCAGACAACGCACCATCTGACGGGCCTTGCATGCTTAGGTTGGACAATTTAGAGAAAATTTTAACTAGACTTAAAAGATTGGACGAGGTGGTTAAAGAATAGGATTTTTTAGAATATTTTAGCTGTCCATCAATATGAAATTAAATCAGTAAAATAAAATTTCTCTAAACTAGCTTTTAGGAAAG
>JBLHNE010000159.1:0-3590 GCA_047619265.1 Rickettsiales bacterium
CCGAAATTAAAGCTGTTTTTAATTCGGTTAGAGGAATTCTTCCAAACAATAAATTAATTGTGGTTTTTCAGCCTCATAAATATAGTAGAACTAAAGATTTATTTGATGAATTCTGCAACTCTTTTAAAGACGTCGATATCGTTGTGGTTGCTGATATATTCAGTGCCGGACAAGAACCAATTGAGGGAATTTCTAAAGAGAGCCTAGTCGCTGGAATTAAGAAAACAGGACATAAAAATGTTTTTAAATTAGGTGGCGAGAATGATTTGCCTCAGCTGATTAAAAATGAAGCAAAATCAGGCGACATGGTAATTTGCATTGGTGCTGGAAGCATTAGTAAATGGGCAAATGCTTTACCGAAAAAACTTCAAGCAATTTCTTAAATGACTACCATCAAAGCTCCTACAATCAATATTAAAGAATTAAATAGTAAAAAGGAAATCGCCCTTTCTTTTCCTATTCTAACCCAGCATCACCAATATATTAATAAGGAAGATTTTCTAAAATATATTGATGAAATTCTAGAAGAAAAAAATTACCAAATGATTGGTGCCTACATTGAAGGTGAATTAGTCGGAATTTCTGGATATTGGATTTTAACCAGATTTTACTCTGGGAAATATGTTCAAGTCGGAAATATGGTTGTTAATAAAAATCATAGAAATTTAGGTATTGGAAAAAATTTACTACAATTCATCGAAAATGAAGGTAAAAAACAAGGTTGCCAGCATTTCATTTTAGACTCTCGAATGGATAACAAAAAATCTCACGAATTTTATTTAAGAGAAGGATTCGAAATTATGGGATACCATTTCATGAAAGATATTTAAGGATTTTTGTTAACTATTTCTTCCTGCAATCACTCATCACATCAAAAAAAAACTTTCTCAAGATTAAGGATTTTAGAATAGATCTTTGGAGGTTTTTCCAAAGGCCAATTGTGCGAGAGTTAAATCCTTAACATTTACATAAATATTAAATTTATCGATTGAGATTAATTCTTCATTTTTAATCTTAAGTCATTCTACGTAAAAACCCTAAAACCTGTTTTGATCAGGAGTGTTTTTTAAAAGAGCATCAATTTCTTTTTTACCGGACATAAATCTTTTTAAATCTTTTCCAGATAAGGCTTTTCCAGACGTTGATTTAACTTTTGAAGGATTAATTGCCTTGCCTTTGAATAATATTTCGTAGTGTAGGTGAGGGCCGGTTGATCGGCCGGTTGTTCCTACATAGGCAATTATTTGACCTTGGGAAACTTTTGAGCCAACACGAAGACCTCTAGCAAAACGACTGGCGTGAGCGTATGCTGTGGAATATTCTTTATTGTGGCGAATTTTTACAAAATTTCCATAACCGCCATTTCTGCCATAGTGTGTTATTGTCCCTGCGCCAGCGGCAAAAATTGGAGTTCCGCGAGGCACAGCAAAATCAATTCCTTTATGCATTTTGCGATACCCCAAAATTGGATGCTTTCTTCTTCCAAATGTTGATGAAATTCTGGCTCCGTTAACCGGAGTTTTTAGTAATGATTTTCTAACACTTCGACCTTTTGCATCGTAATATTCATTTTTATTAGATTTATCAATGTACATATCGATGGTTCTAATTTTATTTAAATCAAACGATGCATATAAAATATCGCCATCTTTAACGCGATTTCCATCTTTGTCATAGAAACTTTCAAATAAAATCTCGAATTTATCACCAGCTCTAATATCACGCTGAAAATCTACATCGAAGCTGTAAAGATTAATCATATCGATCATAATCTTTGGAGAAATTCCAGCAGAAGTTCCGCTTACGTAGAGACTGTTGGTGATTGTGGCAGAATATTTAACGACGTGCTTAGTGAGCTTTTTAACTATTTTTTTGGCAGAATAAGAATAGGTTCCGTCAGCATTATTTACGGCGTAAATTTGAATTTTTTCTTCTGCTATAGGTGAAAAAGAGATGTTATCTATAAAAACTTTTCTCTTTGTGATTGTTCGAGATGATTTTCCCTCTTTTGAAGGTTTTTTACCGCCATAGGATATTTGTACCTGATATTTTATAGTAAAAGTTTCACCAGCACTAATGTTTCTAGGGTTATAAACTTTACGAGTCTCAGTTAAAATTGAAAAAACATCAACCTCATCTGCTCCTAGTTCAAATAGAAGTTGCGATAAAGTCTCTCCGGAGTTTAATCTTTTTTCAACAATTTGAGTTTGGTTTAAATTAAAACCACCGTAATCATCTGGTATGTTGATTTTAATAGAGCTCTCTCTGGTAATTTTTTGATTACCAATTCTTTGATCTCGCAAATAACCTTTTAAATAAGAAAAACCATTAAATAGAACAAAAGAAGTTATAATTGAAATAGCAATAGGCTTAAAGAGTCTATGTTCAATAATATGTTCAATAAAATTAACCACTTTAACAGTTGTAGTTTGATGTTTAGGGTTTTGTTTTTTCAAGGCGAGTTTGGAAATTTGGAATTCTTTAAAATAATAAGGATCGCATCCTATCAAATTAAATTTTAAATTAGAATATTTTTTTCTTGCAACCGATCAATTTATTACTATCTTGCATGGCTCCTATTCTTTGGTTCTATCAAATTTTAATTTCCTTCAAAATTAAATTGTTTATTTAAATTTATGACTAAAAAAATATCTAATTCATCGGAATCTCTTCAAACTCTAGATAATTCTACAAATACAGAAATAGTTGAAAAAACAGAAATTTCAAAAGATCCAATCAAAAAAGAGTCAAACTTAAAACATGCCGGATTCAAAGCTGGAGATCATGCTTTTTACCCATCTCATGGTGTAGGAAAAATATTGCAAATTGAAGTTTTGGAAATAGGTGGTCAAAAACTAGATGTTCTGATTGTTTATTTCGAAAAAGAAAGATTAACAATCAAAGTTCCTTCAAATCAAATTGTTAAAACTGGTCTTCGGGCTTTAATTTCCAAAAAAGAAATGGAAGGAGTTTTTGATATTTTGAAAAGCGGTGTTAAAAAAATGAAAGGAATGTGGAGCAGAAGAGCTCAAGAATATGAAGAAAAAATTAACTCTGGAAATATCATTTTGCTCGCGGAAGTTCTGCGTGATTTAACAAGAGATATTGAGGATGGAGATCGCTCATACAGTGAAAGAATTATCTATGAAACCGCAATCAACCGTTTAGCTCTTGAATATTCCGTAATTGAAGGAATTCCATTTATTGAAGCTCAAGAAAAAATTATCTCAACTGCAAAACATAAATTGGGAATTGCAGCTGGAGAGGCTAAAATTATCCAAGATTCCTTTGATGATGATTTTGATGATGAAGATGAGGAAGACGATGATTTTGACGACGATGACGATGACAAGCCTAAAAAGAAGAGTAAAAAGAAGTAATAATTAATTTTTAAAAAAGGTACAAAATTTAAGATGGGCAATTTAATATTAAAAAATATTAACAAATCTTTTTTGTTTAATCAGCAAAAAATTTCTGTTGTAAAAAATGCCAATCTAGCAATTGATAAGGGAGAATCTGTTGCTTTAGTCGGCCCTTCGGGAGCTGGAAAAACTACCTTTTTGCAAATTGCCGGCCTTTTGGATAATCCG
>JBLHNE010000160.1:0-3585 GCA_047619265.1 Rickettsiales bacterium
AAAAATTATCATTAGCAATAAAAAAGGTGAGAGACTAGATAACGACTATTCTTATGAAAAAATGTGGAATTTGCAGAAAAATCTCGCCAAACATAAAGAGGTTGGATCAATAATTTCTCTTCCAGTAATTATGGCAGAAGCTGATGAAAATTGGTTAGGTAAATTATTGCCTTGGGAAATTATTATTGATGTTTTATTCAAAGATAAATATCAGCAAATAGGAAGGAGTTTTATCAGTAAAAACAAAAAAGAAGCGATGTTTTTTCTTAGAATGAAAGAAGCTGAAAAATCACAAAATCGCTTAAAAACAATTAGCCAGCTCAAGCAAATTGTCTCAAAAACTGGGTTTAAAGTAAATCATGTTAGCGGAACATATTATCTACAAGCTCGTCTTGGCGCTTCCGTAAAATCTAGCATTATCAACGGAGTTGCATCTTTAATCGCCGTTTTCTTGCTAATTATTTTAATAATTTCTACTTCAATTAAATTGGTTTTTGTTGTGGCAATCTCAATTATTTCAATATGTGCAATAATTTTTGGCAGTTTAGGAATTTTGAAAATACCTATCGACATCATATCTTCTCCTGCCATCAATATTTCACTTGGAATTGCCGTTGATAGCATCATTCATATTACCAGAAATGCTAAATCTTTTGGCAAATTGACGAGTGAAAATTGGACAAAATCCCTAAAAAATCAGGCAAAGCCAGCAATAATTTCAATAACAACTGTGATAGTTGGATTTTCAACTTTTGCCCTTTCCAGCTTTCCACCAAGCCAAAGATTTGGAATAGTGGTTGTTTTTGGAAGTGTTTTAGCGGCAATTTTTGCTTTAATTATTATTCCAACATTGTCTGCAAAAAGAGAAAAAACTAAAATCATCCTCCGTTAGATAATAAAAGCTGGTCACATTTAAAGAAACCTAGTCAGACCAATACAAGTTCACTTGGTAATTTGAACTTGGTCTAATAAACCTCCTTCTCCAAAAAAGGGGTGGGTTGTAATTTAGATTGAAAATTAACCTGAGTGCGAGATTAGGTTTTTTGCGCTCTGCACTACAATGTTTGCAGAAGCTGAACTAATATTATTTCCTGGGGCTCTTAAAAATTTTATATCGTCGTTTGTTAGTAAAATGGTATTTCTGGCAGCATTTTTAACAATTTTTCTTGGTCCAATATCTGGGATTATTGCATATGTTTCTTTTTCGCCAGTCACGCGATTATCAAGTTTTAACACAGGAACCAAAGTTCCTTTTTCAGGAGAAGTGAATTTGCCTTCTTTGCTGTAGGGAATTTTGATAAATAATTCCTTATTTTTTGACATAATCTCACCTATTGGAATTTCTACTATTGGATTTGTATGGCTTCTTATTTGAGATAATAAATTCAAAACTTCTTCAGCAATATCTTCAACTTCCAAATAAAATAGCTCTTCGTCTAATCTTTCAACTTCTGAGTGAGGCTTTAAAAAAATCTCCAATTCAATAATTAATTTTTTGCGATTTTCAGGGTTATTCTCAAAATCTTGGTAATGAAGAAATAAGGCAAAATCCTTTAATTTCAATTCTCTTTCCTCCAAAGTCATAACATTTGAAAGCAATGAACTAGAATCAGAATCTTGACTTGATTGAAGATCTTCTTTTTTTTCGCTTGGTTCTGGTTTTTCTTCTAATTCTTTTTTTAGAAACTCTTGAAGCTCTTTGATGTTTGTAAAATTTTTTCTTGGAAAATCTGCATCAGGTAATTCACCTAATTTGTTACCAACTAAAGGAGTATTATTGGAATTTTTCTTCGCCTCTTTAGCCAAATCTTCTTCATCCGTTGAATATTCTTCCGTTAATTCAAAGAAGTCGGCATCAACTAACAAACCATTGGTAAAATTTGCCCTCACCTCGTCAAGTGAAGATTTTTGATCCATGGTAAGTCGATAAAAATCTACATATCTATCGAACAAATTTGATCTTTCTGCTGGCTTGACTGGCAGAGTGTTTTCTTCTGGACTTGAATATTCTGCTGCGAGATCATGTGGCGTTGGAGCGGATTTTTTTGAGTTAATTGTCTTTTGCCCT
Source organism: Rickettsiales bacterium (assembly GCA_047619265.1). GTDB lineage: Bacteria > Pseudomonadota > Alphaproteobacteria > Rickettsiales > UBA1997 > JAJTCH01. Next base: position 2,069 of record JBLHNE010000160.1, read on the forward strand.
CCTAAATTTTTATCTTCCGGAGCCATCAATTCTTCCTCTTGAACTGAAGAATCTGGAGTTACTAAAAAACCCTCTTCTTCAGTTTGATCTTTTTGTAAATCGCCCTTAGTCTTTTGCCCTTCTTCAATTGGCAGAATAATTGGAACTGCCGCTTCTAGGGCTGTTAATTCTCTTGTTTCTAGATTTGGATCTACCCTCTTTTTCTCTGCCCCAGCTTGCTTTCGCTTCGGATTCTTTTTTTTACTAGATGCCTTTTTGGTTTGCGTAGTAGCTGACTGCGAGACTGCTTCTTGGGAAGGCTTGTTAAGTTGTTTATTGAGATTTAAACCTTCTTTAAATTCTTTCAAAACATTCATCCATTCAGTAGGCTGAAGCTTTAATGATTTAAACTTATCTGCAATTTTTTTGCGTAAATCCGCAGATTCTACTATTTTCAAATTTTTCGGATCCATTAAAAAACTTTGCAATTCTTTAGCAATTCCACTTTCAAGACTACTAATTCCTCCAGCTCCAATCAAAAATAACGCCATTTTGTAGTCCGCTGGTTTTTCAAGAGAAATATCAAGTAATGTTTTTTTATCGCCATTAACCGCATTAACATTAGTCCCTCTTTCGACCAACACTTTTATTGCCTCAATATTTCTATCGCTTCCGGCAATCTCAATTAAAGATTCTCCATCATCAAGCAAAATTTCCCAAGTAATGTCCCCCACAATTCTTTTGAGGGCGATTATTGATTTTTGTAATTTATCATTATCTTTGTTCCTTATCGCATTAATAGCAGCTTTCCTATGTGTTTTTATCTCTTGATTTTTAGTATATTGCTCTAAATTTACCGCCACTTTCTGATATTCAAAAACTAATTCTTCTAATAAAATTATGTGAATCAGTCTTTCATAAAGAAGCGGCTGATCTACCCCAGGAGTCTTTTTTAAATTATTAATATCTTTTTTATCTTGGTCTAACAATTGCAATAACATGCCAATATTGCGCATTGGTTTACCTGTTTGGTTTTCCCTGATATTGCCTTCGTAGTAAACAATCAAAGCGTCAAAAATATTTTGTTTAATTGTTTGTAATTGATTTTGAAAAATAGGTGCGGCAAACGATATTGCTGTTAGATTAGAAATTCTTTGTAAAAGATATGTGATCTTTTGTAAATTTTTCAAAGATGGATTTTTCAAAATTTCACTGGCGATTAGGCTTTGAAAATTAGTTAAAACTACCTCCTGAGAAGAAGAGTTATTGCTCCTCTGGCAATCGTCGATCTGCTTAAAAAGCAAAGACATTAATCCCAATTTCATAAGGTCAATATCTTGATGTGAATGGTTTTTTTCTGTATTAAACTTCTCTAAAAGTTTCGTGAATAGATTTTGATTAATATTCCAAATTGTTTTCTCCGCCAAAATTTGTGCATTAAAATTTTCATGGAGTGTGCGAAAAAATAATGTGTATTTTTCTAGCAATTCGATGGTTTTTACATCTTGAGCATTGAATAATAAAAAATTCAGATTTTC
>JBLHNE010000161.1:0-3577 GCA_047619265.1 Rickettsiales bacterium
AATTCAAAGAAAATGAATTAATAAATTACACAGATCTGCAAAATGTGGTCGATATTTCTGAGACCAAGAAAAAAGCCGGAGATTTATTCATTCATTATGCCGCAGAAATTCGCGGAGAATTTAAAACTGGCGACCAAATTATTGCCTTAGTTAACAATAGAACTCGTCAATTCCGCGCTTCAAACCATTCTGCAACCCATCTTCTGCATTTTGTTTTAAAGGAAGTTTTAGGAGGTCATATCAGCCAAAAAGGTTCGAATGTCGACAGCTCTTATTTCACTTTTGACTTCAACCATAACAAACCTCTTTCTTTGGAAGAAATAGATAAAGTTGAAGATTTGGTGAATTTTTTGATTCGTCAAAATTCAGAAATATCTACTGAAATTCTACCAATAAAAGAAGCTCGCGAAAAAGGTGCGATGGCTCTATTTGGAGAAAAATACGACGATGAAGTTCGTGTTTTGCAAATGGGAGAATCCATTGAACTTTGCGGAGGAACTCACGCTCATTTTACTGGAAATATTGGAGTTTTGAAAATTATCTCTGAAAAAGGAATTGCTGCTGGAGTTAGAAGAATAGAAGCTAGAACCGGTTTTTTTGCACTAGCATATTCAAGACTTCAAGAAAAGAAGCTGCAATCTTTGGTTGAATCACTAAAAATTAAACAACAATTTGATGAAGTTAAAATACTTGATCACGAATTCCATAGCGCCAAAAAAGGATTTAATAATCTATCTTATTTTGCTGATGAAGATCAGAAAAATGAAGTTGTAAGCTCTAGCGAAATTTCCTCAATGAAGGAAGCAATTGATAAAATTTGTCAATTAGGTGAAGCAAAAATGACGGAAATTAAAATCTTGCAAAAGGAAGTTGAAAAATTAAAAAAAGATAAATTAGCCGGCTCTAGTAATTTCTCCGTAGAAAAAATTGGCGAAATTAATTTTGTTCATCATTTCTTTGATGGATCAGAAGCTAAAGAATTAAGGGAACTTGCAACTCAAATTAGGAATAAAAAAGAATATCAAGAAAATTCTATTATTTTATTTTTTGGATCCTTTGAGGAAAAAATTTCTGCAATTTTAGCCATTAGTCAAAATTTAACTGAAAAATTTCATGCTGGAAAAATCATTCCGAGTATTTCAGAAAAAATTGGTGGCAAAGGCGGTGGCGGAAAACCTGATTTAGCAATGTGTGGTGGTTCAAAAAAAGACGGCATTCCTGCTGCAATTTCGATAGTTAAAGACCTATTATAAAACTTAAAAATCCACCAATAGAAATAGTGGATATTTTTCCAAAAAAATGACTAATCAAATAATCACTTTCGGCTGTAGACTTAATACCGTTGAAAGCGAACTCATTAAACAAGCGGTTGAAAAATCAGGAGAAGAAAATCTCATCGTCTTTAATTCCTGCGCCGTTACTTCTGCAGCAGAGCGTGATTTACGAATTGCAATTCGCAAAACTCATAAAGAAAACCCGACAGCCAAAATTGTTGTAACTGGCTGTGCGGCGCAAATTGATCCTACTAAATATGCCAAAATGGCGGAAGTTGGTTTGGTGTTAGGAAATCAAGAAAAATCGGAAAGTGTAAATTATTCAGCTTCTAAAACTGATTCCAAGGAAGAAAAATTAGGCAGAGAAGAAATAAATACCAATCAAAATCCTGAAATATTGCACAAGGATAAAATATTTAAAAATTCTCAAAATCAACTCTTCGACCCTGCCCTACAGGAAAAAATCCGCGTTAACGACATCATGTCAATTAGAGACACGGCGGAGCATATGATTCTTGATTTTGAAGGTCGCAGCAGAGCATTTGTGCAAATTCAAAATGGCTGTAATCATCGCTGTACTTTTTGCATAATTCCATATGGCAGAGGCAATAGTCGCTCGGTTGGATTTGGTCAAATTGTCGAGCAAATCAAGCAGCTAGTTAATAACGGCTACAGAGAAATTGTGTTAACAGGAGTCGATGCCACAGATTATGGCAAAGATTTAATTGGTGGCTTAACTTTATCAAAAATGGTTAAAAGGCTTTTAAAATTAGTTCCTGAACTTCCGCGCCTGCGCCTTTCTTCGGTTGATGTTGCTGAAATTGATGATGAAATGATTGATATCATTAAAACTGAAAAACGCTTCATGCCCTATTTGCACATTAGTTTGCAATCGGGAGATGATATAATTCTCAAAAGAATGAAACGCCGCCACAGCCGCCAACAAGTTTTAGATTTCTGCAAAAAAGTTAGAGAAATTCGCCCCGAAGTTACTTTTGGATCCGACATTATCGCCGGCTTTCCAACCGAAAGTGACGAAATGTTTTCCAACAGTTTGAATCTGATTTTGGAAGCTGGATTAATTTTCAACCATATTTTTCCCTACTCAATCAGGGAAGGAACACCAGCAGCTAAAATGCCTCAAATTGACGGCAAACTAAAAAAAGACCGCGCCAAACAACTTCGCGATGCCACCGCAAAAGAGCTAGATAAGTTCCTAAAAACCATGATAGGAACCACCCAAAATATTCTTCTAGAAAATAACAATATCGGCAGATGCGAAAATTTCGTTCAAGTGAAATTAAATACGATTCCAGAAGGAATAAATATTGGGGAAATATTCACCAGAAAAATTATCGGTGCAGAAAATGGTAAATTAATTAGCTGTTAGAGTTTAAAAATTTTAAGAAAACGCAAACCACCAAAACTTACGATTAAATAATAGATTGTCGAATCTCCACTCTCCAGCAATGATGGAGTTTTAAATTTTATAAAAAACTTTCCACATCTTCATTTCTGGAGAGTGACAAAGATATAATTCGTAATTCTACATCGCAATAAATCCTCTTCGGTAGCTAATTGCTTCTAACAAATGAGATTTTTCGATATTTTCTGATCCATCTAAATCGGCGATGGTTCTGGAAACTCGTAGGATTCTATTATAGCCGCGAATTGAGATTCCCATTTTCTCCATAGTTAATTTTAGAATTTTTTGACTGGCCTCATCAATTTCGGTGTATTTTTCTAGCACTTTTCCATTGGCTCTGGAGTTTATTTTTAAAGTTGTGCTGGCCATTGATTCTTCTTTTTCATAGCGCTCTTTTTGAATATTTCTGGCCGCAAGAACTCTTTTAGAAACAACTTCTGAGCTTTCTCTTGAGCCGACATCTTCATCAAAAATATCAATTTGCGGAACTTCGATAATAATATCCATTCTGTCCATTAAAGGGCCGGATATTTTTGCTTGATAATCTCTGCCGCAAATTGGGGCTTTTTTGCAAGCTTTGGCTTGATCGGATAAATAGCCACATTTACAAGGATTCATGGCCGCAATTAATTGAAAATCTGCAGGATAATTAATGTGCGATTGAACTCTGGAAATTGTTACATTGCCATTTTCAATGGGTTGACGCAGAGAATCGAGAACTTGTCTTGGAAATTCTGCCAGCTCGTCTAAGAATAGAATTCCATTATGGGCTAGAGAAATTTCTCCCGGTTTGGCTTTAGATCCTCCACCAACCATTGCCGGCATTGAGCACGAATGGTGCGGGTCGCGAAATGGTCTTTTCCAAATTAATTTTCCA
>JBLHNE010000162.1:0-3551 GCA_047619265.1 Rickettsiales bacterium
ACCAAATCAATAAAAAAATCAGCACTATCGGCGACAATATGTTGTTGCCGCTCCACAAAAGCAAAACCTTTCCCCAGCTCCATCAAAAACTGCTGCACATGATTAATTAGCAATGTTTCAATTTTACTTTCCTTAACAAAATATTGATGGGAAATTCCTAAAAATTCAAAAATGTAAGGATCTTTAATCACATTTTTTGCCAACAAATTTTGATCAGATTTTTCTTCCAAAATTCTGCCCACATAGCTGGTTTTAATATTCCTTTACAAAGTGCGAGTATCCAAATTTTCCTCAGCAGAATGCAAAACATATAGCAAGCGCAATTTCTCATCAGCAATACGGCTAATAATGCGATAATGAGTCCATCTCAATTTGGTACTACTTGCGTTCCAAATTGGAAAAGCCAAATAAAATGCCCGAATATTATTCAAATTTCTCTCACCAAAACCTTTGCCAAATTCAACAGTTAACTGCTTTGCTATGTTTTTCAAAACAGCCTTGCCATAAGTTGCTTTTCCTTCCTGTTCATCTTCCACAATTAACTTGCCTATTTTCCAATAGGTTTGCAGTAGAATCGTATTACTTTGTTTGTAAATTTTTGTTCTTGCCTGAACAATAATTGACGCAACCGCAGAGAATAAAGATTGGTTGATATTTTGGATTGGTAATTTTTATTAGCCTTAGATGGGTTTTGCATGGGTTCAGGTTTGTTTGTTTCGGGTGAAAACGTTAGCGCTAGAATATAAAATGGTGATTTATTTAAGTCAATTTGTTGTGAGGTTTATTCTGTGGATGATGGAAGGCAGACCTATTTTTTGAAGTGGGTGGGCAGTGACCTGATCCATGTTTTCTTATCTTAGCAATAAGAATGATTGTTTTGTTTAAACTCTTTTCTATAAGAATCTATGTCGTGAAAATTTTTATTCACAACCATCAATTTATTGCTCAGACTGCTTAGTTTTTGTAAACCTATTTTTATTAAAATAGATAATATTGAAGAAAATAGCCTTAAGAAAATTTCTTCTAAAAGAAATGGAGTATAGGCAAAAAAAGTGGCAACAATATTACGATTTAAATTTTGACGAAAGCCATTTATTGTCTCGTTGTTACAATTAATAATCTTTTTCGAAGAGTCTGCTAAATCTTTGGTATTTTTTATATACTTAATAAATCTTCTAAAATTAAATATTGTTGCCGCTCTATCTTTCGAGTATAGATTGATGGTTTTGTTTAATGTGTCCAACAATTGTCTTATTGCCTCATATTCTATTTCTGAAATTATATCGTGATTCATTCTTAAATAATCCATCACATCTCTTCTAGAGCTGCAAAACTTGTATAAGTAGCGATCGTGTTTCGAGTATTTTTTAACTCTAAGAAAATTAAAAAATAGTGATGCTGAAATAATAGAAATTACCAAAATAAACATTACTTACCCTCCTTTTTATTGCTAAAATTAAATTTGTTATCCATTAATTTTAAAAATCTATCTCTATATTGATGATTTTCTTCTGCTAACCTATCTATTTCGTCTTGGCGATCTTTCAATCTTTCGTTATATAAACGAAAAATAAAAAAATGACAAGATAGTAAAATTATTAAGAAAATTGTGTTTGATAAACCAACAGTTTTTACTAACTCTAGCAAGGAATCTGTATTCATACTAACTTTATTTTATGGGTGATTAATTTTTTTAGGTAGACTATTTGGAATCCACAAAAAATCAAATTATTTTTGTTTCTTTGAAGCTATATTTTTCGTTCATATTTTGTAAAACCAACTAGCAACAGAAGCATTAATAAATAAATTTCTAGGATTTTTTAACCTTTGCGGAAAATATTTTATCAAGATTATTTTTTAGATTTTCCAGATTCTTAAACTCGGAATCATCTAAATTTATGATATTTTGAATAGCCTGTTTTTTCTTCTCACTTAAACTTTCGTCATCTAAAAGCAGAAGAGTTAAATCTATTTTCAAATAATTGATTAGGGAATTTAAAGTGCTGATGGTGATGTTGTTTATTTTGCCGAGTTCTAGTTTGCTCAAAGTTCCATAAGCAATATCGTTATCATGTGCGACAGCTTCCAATGAAAGCTTTTTTGCCTTTCTCTTTTCTCTGACAGCCACGCCAATTTTTGTTAGAAATTCCTTCGTATCCATTTTTGCTAAAATAAGTATTTGTATAAAATATTGCTCATTTTATGCTTGACCTGTTTATTGTAGTATGCAAAATAAAGTCTATTATTTCTATATTAGAAATAATATTTTGTATAAATTACTAACCCAAAAACCAAAACCAGTCATGACCCAAAACACCCAAGAACAAACTAAAGTCCAAATCCAAACCCTAAAATCCCTAGCCGCCTCAATCGCTCACGAAACTCGAAATCCACTTGCTACCATCAAATCCGCCTGCGAACTTATTAAAGGTAATCTAGAGGATGCGCTGGAGTTTTTGGATTTAATTTCCATTTCAGCAAATCGCGGGCTGGCAATTGTCGACATCACTTTAGCCAATATTAGAAATGAGGAAATTGATAAAAGCCAATTTTTGAATATGCAAATGAGCGCAATTATCAAAAGCGTGATTCGGGAATATGCTTTTGAAAGCAAGACGCAGAGTAATTTGGTCAATGTTGATTTAGATGATTCTTTTGATTTTAAGGGCGATGAAACTTTGATGATTTTTGTGGTTTTTAATCTACTCAAAAATGCTTTTTATTATCGGGCTAAAATTAATATTTGGATGGACTCAAAAACTAGAACTTTGCATTTTAAAGATGATGGAATTGGCATTCCTGCCGATAAATTGCCGTATGTTTTTGATGATTTTATGACATCGAATAAAAAAGGTGGAACTGGGCTTGGTTTGCCATTTTGCAAAAGAGTTATGAAGGCTTTTGGTGGCGATATTTGCGTTAAATCTGCGGAAGGTGAGGGAACCGAGTTTTATTTAAAGTTTTAGAAAGTAAAAAATCGTCCACTTGCAAACTACGACCGGCATCGAGAGAATTTTTTGCTAAACGCAGAAAACAGCGCAAAAAAAATCTCACCAAAAAGAACTTTTTGGTGAGAAAAAAATAGGATTAAAACTATTTGTCTAGTTCAAATTCTCTTTAGCTTTGCGACTAAGTTCGATATTCAACTCTTTAAGTTGCATTTCTCTAGTTGGCGCCGGAGCTCCCATCATCAAATCTTGGGCTTTACCATTCATTGGGAATGGAATCACTTCACGAATATTGGGCTCGCCCGCCAGTAACATAATAATTCTGTCAATTCCAGGGGCAATTCCACCATGTGGAGGAGCGCCAAATTTAAAGGCATTTAGCATGGCGCCAAATTCTTTTTCGACCACTTCTTTGCCATATCCGGCAATTTCAAAAGCACGATACATAATTTCTGGTTTGTGATTTCTAATAGCGCCAGAAGATAGCTCAACGCCATTGCAAATTACATCATATTGGAAAGCATTAATTTCTAGCGGATTTGCAGAATTAAGTGCTTCAATTCCACCTTGAGGCATTGAAAATGGATTGTGAGAAAAGTCAAT
>JBLHNE010000163.1:0-3537 GCA_047619265.1 Rickettsiales bacterium
GGGGCGTGGCTAGTGCCACGTTCTTCAAAACAATAAAAGCACGAAGTGCGGGATCCCCGCAAGGCGGGGCGTGGCTAGTGCCACGTTCTTCAAAACAATAAAAGCACGAAGTGCGGGATCCATGCAATTTGGTGCGAGGCTTGTACCACGTTATTTAGGATATAAAATCACGAAGTGCTTGATTATTTTGCAGATCAACATTTTAATAGCAATTCTACTAATATATTAAAAACCGCAAAAATATGGAAATCAAACAACATACCGTAAAATCTTACGATAAAGATATGCAATCAATTTCTGGAACCATAGATCATATTTTAGGGCTGCTAAATGATTCAATTTCAATGGTTGAAGAGGTAATTAAAAATCCGCAAAAACACCTAGTTCAGCAAATTATTGATCATGATTATAAAATTAACCAACTGGATAATTTAACTGAAAGAAAAGTAACTGCGATGCTTGCGCTTCGTCAACCAATGGCTTTTGATTTGCGCTATATTATTTCCTCTCTAAAAGTTTCCTCTAATCTTGAAAGAATGGGCGATAAATGCAAAAGCGTTATCAGAAAAATTGCACATCTAGATAGCACAATTGACGATAAGACCAAAGAATCTTTACTCAAAATGTTACAAATCGCCAAGGAAATGACCGAAGGAGCAGTTGTTGCGTTTAATGAACAAAATCTTGAGGATGCTATATTAGTTCTAAAAAAAGATGATGAAATTGATGCAATTTATCATGATTTATTTTCTCTTGCTAGAGGCGAAAATTTTGATGAAAAACAAGTTAAAAATATTATTAACGTTCTCTTTATAGCCAAATCTTTGGAAAGATTAGCTGACCATGCTGGCAATATTGCTGAAATGGTTGAATATGTTATTAATGGCGAAATTACTGAAAAGTAATTTGATCACCAAAGAAAAATCTATATGAGCTTTTGCCAAAAACTAAAGATCAAGCATTGTTTCTTTTTAATAAACCCATATTTTTTTGTATTCCTTTTTTTATTCATAACGCCAAGTACTAGTAAATCTCAAATCATTGATAGCATTTATTATTCTTGGGCAGTTTATGAAATTGGCGAGGATATTTCTGATAAAAAATGTTATATTGCCTCAACTCCATATGAAAGCAAAACCAGTTTTGCTGGCGCTCGCACCCCTTATTTTGCAGTAACTAGATATTATAAAAACAGATCTGAAGAAGTTAGTGTATTTTCAGGATATGAATACAAAATTAGTAGTGAAGTGCACATATTAATTGGTGGCCAGCAAAAACACCTTTTTACAGAAAAAGATACTGCATTTGCAAAAAATGAATACGAAGATAAGGAAATTATTGAGAAGATGTTAAACAGCGAAACAATAAAAGTTAGGAGCGATTCTTCTTTTGGAAATTATGCAGTCGATGAATATAGTCTTAAAGGTTTTAATAGAGCTTATGAGAGAATGAAGACGCTCTGTAAATAAATTTTTATATCAAATTATCTTTTAAAAATTCTTCAACAATTTTTTCCTCATCAAGTTCAATATTTTCTGTGCCGATTACCTGATATTTTTCATGTCCTTTTCCAGCTAGAATTAAAATATCATCGTTCTTCAACTCTGACATTGCGTAGATAATAGCTTCTTTTCGATCACCAATCTCAATAGATTTTGATAAATCACAGGCAGATAAAATTTCTTTTCTAATCTCTCCAGCATTCTCCTCTCTGGGATTATCATCGGAAACAATCACAAAATCTGCTAAATCGCAGGCAATTTTTCCCATTTCTTGACGCTTTGTTTTGTCGCGATTTCCACCGCAGCCAAATAGAATACGCAAATTATTGTGAGACATTTTTTTAGCGGTTTGTAAAACATTCAGCAAGGCATCTGGAGTGTGAGCGTAATCAATGAAAATTTGCGCATCATTTTTCAATTGCCCAACTTTTTGCATCCTTCCTTCTGCTGGTTTTATTTGATTTAAATTTTTAATTATAAATGCAATTTGGCTTTCGGAAAGTTCGTAATGAGCAACAACACTAAGTAGGGCGCAAATTAGATTGGCTTTTTGGAAATCTCCAGCAAGGGTAATTTTGAAAGGATATTTTTTATCGAAAATTCTAATTTCTTCATTATTAATTGAGGCAGAAATATCTGATTTTATTGCATTGTTTTGGTTTGAAGAATAAGAAAAAACTCTCAATTTTTGTTTCAAAGAAATTTCTTTCATATTCTCAAATTCCACAATGTCAGCATTTAAAATGGCGATATCATCTGCTTTTAAAACTTCTTTAAAAAGTAACATTTTGCAGTCAAAATATTTTTCCATTGAGCCGTGATAATCAAGATGATCTTGAGTAAAATTACTAAAAGCGCCAAGTTTAACTCTAACTCCAGCTATTCTTTTTTGCTCTAAACCAATCGAGCTAGTTTCAATTACCACATCGTTAATTCCATTTTGTTTTAAAATGGCAAGGTTTTTGTAGAGAGAGGCAATGTCTGGAGTGGTTAGGGAAAATGTCGTTAGTTCTTTTTGAATTTCAGGATCATTAACTTTGATTCCAATTGTTCCTATTGATGCCGATTTTTTACCTAAAATTTCCTGTATTTGTGCAGTAAAGTAAGCAATCGAGGTTTTGCCATTAGTTCCAGTTATTGCTAGAATATTTTCCGGAAGATTATTATATAATTTTTGCAAAGATGAAATTAAGACTTCATAAACATTGTCAACTTTAATTATTCTTTGGTTATTATTCTGACAATTGGAGTTGCAAATAATTGCAATCGCACCTTTTTCTAGCGCAGAATCAATAAATTTTTCACCATCGGTTACTAAGCCTTTTAAAGCAAAAAATATTGATCCATTTTTTACCAATCTTGAATCTAATTCGATTGATGATATTTTTGAATTTGCGTTTAGTGAGTTTGGAAATAATTCTTTGAGTTGCATCAGATTCTATAATTTAGGATTGGTAAAATTTACAAAAATACATCTTTAAAAAGATTAGAGAATCAACTTTGAAACTCAATTTAATTATTGATTGAGTTTCTAAAAGCGAATAGTTAGTCTTGCGCCTTTTAAAATCTACAATGTTAAATTAGTAGGTTCGAAATTTCAGGTTAATTACATATTTTTAAAATATATTATGATGGAAAAATTCCGCAATCTTGCTCACAATATTTTCTTCAAAATCTTTTTAGGTTTTTTAGGCCTTACTTTTATAATGTTTGGAGTTAGTGGGTTTATACTTGGTGGCAACAATGTCTGGATTGCCAAGGTTGGCGGCAAAACAATTCCTTATGATAAATTTTTGCAAGCTACGCAAAATGACCGTGAAGCAATATATAGATCAAATCCTAAAAAAGAGGTTTTGGAATATTTAAATTCTGATCAATTTAAACAAGATGTTTTAGGACGAATGATAACCCTTAGTCTGGTTGAGTCATTGCAACAGGAATTTCAAATTTTCCCCAGCAAAGATTTAATATTAAGAGAAATTGTACAAAACGATTCTTTGAAAGGTCCTGATGGCAAATTTAGCAGAACTCTTTA
>JBLHNE010000164.1:0-3439 GCA_047619265.1 Rickettsiales bacterium
ATGTATTTGATGAAAAATTGTCCACCATCCATTTTTATGTCGCAATCTGTATTACAAAAACAATGGTTTTGATGATTAAAGCAAATAATGCGATTTTTAATATTCTTTCCATTGAATTGCTAATATTTTAAATAATAAACTAAATGGAAGAACAAAGGAGCGGTGTAGATCAAGCTATCTAAGCGATCTAAAATTCCACCATGTCCTGGAATCAAATTGCCGCTATCTTTGATTTGCAAATCTCTTTTTACTGAAGAGATCAGGACATCACCAAAAAATCCACTCACTGCAATTACTAAACCAACCAATAAACCAACCAATAAACCATATTTAAATTCAAGAGGTGTTAATAAAGGAGCAATAAATCCAGCAACTAAACTTGTGGTTAAAACCGCTCCAAGAAAACCTTCCCACGTTTTATTGGGGCTAACTTTGGGAATAATTTTGTGCTTACCACAAGTTTTCCCCCAAATATATTGGGTAATAAATAATAAGAATAGCACCAATCCAATTGCTCCCGCACTATCATTCTTGACTGGCAAAGATAATAAATATGCAAAATACCGTTAGCATGGTGGCCCAGTGAATTATTCCGGCAGATCTAATAAAGCCTTTGGTTTCTCCGATTAGAACCATTCTGATTGGCAGGAATAAAAATAGATAAACCGGAATGAAGATGATAAACATTCCATACCATCCAATAAAAACGAAATAATATTGAATTGGTATTGATAAATAGGCCCAAAATAAAACCCTTCTATCAGCCTGCCTAATTGAAACAATTGAACAAAATTCTTTGAGAGCCAGAAAGCTTAAAAAACCAAAGAAAATTATCGATATTTTTTTACTCAAAATCAGAGCAATAAATAATATCAGAATCATCCACCACCAAGATCTGATTCTTTGTTTAAGCTCGGTTATAGTCTTTTTGAGGATTTTTTAGCTTTAATGACAATCTTATTGCTGTTGCCACAACCAATAATGCAATGATGACTACCAACATTGCATAAAGTGAATTTTGAGGAATTTGGAACATTAGTTATTTTTTATTTTCTAAAAAATTATAGGTAAAAATCGTTCTGTGGTAGGTAATCAAGCAACCAATAACGATGGTTAGTAAAGCTATAAATAAAACATAACCTTGTTGCCAAACAAAACCCTCGATCGCCTTTAGAATGCAGGCAAAAGTCATTAATGCCATTCTATGTTGTTTGGCCATTGGCCCTGTAAAGTTCGCTGGCGCACCGATGCTGACTGATAATGTTCTTATATATGCCGTCATTAAAGACATAGTTCCTGCAAGCCATCCAATAATGTAGGTCCATTCAACAACATTAAAGGCATATCCGGCGGCAACCAATATCAAAGGATCTGCAATTCTATCAGGAATATCATTGAATAATTCACCAGAAGAGGTTGTTTTTCCGCCTTCAATTGCAACCATTCCATCCAATAAATTACAAATTAGGCGCATTTGAATAAAAAATGCAGCGAGTAGGGGCAGAATCCAATTTGGATAATCTTGCAATTTTGGCATGGCAAAAAAGCGAATATCACGCTGATGATTGATATTTGATTGGTGGTAATATCTTTTTGACTTAAAAAAGCGGCTAATTTCTGAAATATAGACCCGCTTCTAATTTTAAGAGGCCTTCTATTGGAGTTATTAATTGTGGGATTTTTTTAATTTAAAGGTCGCAAGCGGGCCAAAAATAAATGCCACCGTTAGCGCCGGAGAAATGGTATATAATATATTTGGAGTTTTGATGGCCAAATGAATAATAAATAATACGCTTCCAGTAATGCATATTGTGAGTAACGATGGAATTATAAAAGTTGCAGAATTACTTGGTGGGAAATTAAAAAACCAGGTTACAATTTTTACCATAAATAAAGTAATCATAAAACTAGCTGTGCCTTGAGTTAAGCCAGAAATTAATCCGCGATAATTAGAATCAGAATTAACATAAAATGCCCAGCTTCCCCATAAGATAAAAGCTAGAAATGCTGATAATAAATTAAATTTTTTGCTGCTCTTGCTGCTAAAATTATCCATTATTTTAAATAACTATTTCTTGGATTTTAACATAATCAATTTTCCCAGTTCCAAGTAGTGGCAATTCATCAATTGTTTTAATTTCCTTGGGAACAGAAAGTTCACTAATGCCATTTTCTTTGAAATTGGCAGAAATTTCTGATCTTTGAATATCTTTTTTTGTGGTTATCAAAACTAGCTGCTCACCTTTTTTCTTGTCTGGAACAGCAACAACTGCATGAGCAAAATCTGGCCAAATTTTGGCTAGATAATTTTCAACTGCAGCTAGCGAAATCATTTCACCGCCAATTTTAGCAAATCTCTTGGCTCGACCCTTAATTTCAATAAAGCCTTCTTCGTCAATTGCTACAATATCACCAGTATCATACCAACCATTTGCTGGAGGAATAATCTGCCCCGGATTATCAAAAAGCAAATATCCTTTCATGATGTTTTTTCCCTTCACGAATAATCTTTTGCCATCTGTAATTCCCGGAACTTCCTCAAGTCGATATTCAATTCCTGGCATCAATCTTCCTACTGTACCTGATTTATTATGCATTGGAGTATTGGTTGAAAGAGCTGGAGAAGCTTCAGTTGCGCCATATCCTTCAAATATTCTGACACCAAATTTTTCTGACCATGATTTTCTGGTTTCTTCATCGAGTTTTTCAGCGCCAGCAAAGACATATCTCAAAGAATAGAAATCATATGAATGGGCAAATCTGGCATAGTTGCTTAAAAATGTGTTGGTTCCAAACATAATAGTGGCGCCCACATCATAAATTAATTCCGGAATAATTCGGTAGTGAAGAGGTGAAGGATAGAAGAAGGTTTTAATTCCTGAAAGAATGGGCAGCAATGTTCCTCCCGTCAAACCAAAAGAATGAAAAATTGGTAAAACATTAAAAACAACATCTTTACTGCTAAAATCAACTCTTGATCCAAGCTGGAAACGATTTGATTGTAAATTTTCATGACTCAAAACAACGCCCTTAGGAACACCTTCCGATCCAGAAGTAAATAATATTACTGACGGATCTTCTGGTCTGGCATTATTAATTTCTTTCAAATGGAATCTGGCAAATTTTGATCTGATCAGATTCTTAATTTTATCGACCAATGTGATTTGCCTCGCAACATCTTCCAGATAAATAATACGCACATTATTTTTTTCTATTTCTTCAATAGAATTGTGCAACTTGGCGGTCGTGACAAAGCGCTTTGAAGTATAGATGATTTTAATTTCTGCCGCCTTGCAAGCTGCTATTAAGTTTTTGGCTCTTTTTCAAAATGAGTGGGTAAATCAATTTCTTGCACCAAAAACCCCAGATGATAATTTTGCTTCTTTAACAAAAATTATCATTAACCATGAACCTAAAAGAACTATTTTTCAAAGCCTTA
>JBLHNE010000165.1:0-3364 GCA_047619265.1 Rickettsiales bacterium
CTTTCAGTGTGGTTAAGGCTTTCATCAAGCCAGATCATTTGGTTTTTAATGTCTAGCGCTCCAAGGACTCCTTCAAAATCTTTATTTAGATCTGAGAAGTTGATATTTAATTTGAGGATTATTTCAACGATAAGGTCGATAGGGGTGGGGATGTTAAAATCGTAGAATCCTTTTTTGTGGGCTTTATTTAGAACATCATTGGCTTTTTGTTCAATTGTTTTTGATTCAAGGAATCTAACCTTATTTTTTGTCATCATCCATTTCTTTGATGAATCTTTCCAAATCTTTAGGTTTGGCTCTTCTTAGAAAGGAAGCATATAAATCTGGTTTATCGTTGATGATGTCTTTGATGTCGGAAGAAATCTTATTTGCCATAGATAGTAATTTATCCTCATCAATTTTTAAGATATTAGCCATCTTCTTGATGTTCTCTTCTTTTGGAGGTGCAAAATCACCAACTTCCATCTTGCTGATGTAAGTGGCACTGATGCCAATTTGAGATGCAAATTCACGAAGACCAATATTTAGATTTAATCTAGTTTGTCTGACGAAATCACCGAATTTAAGGTTGTTATCTTTTTTTTCTGTGCTGGACATGTTTGATTTGAATGGTTAATTACAATGTTAAGTTAATAATTAACGAATTAGATTAAATTATCAATTGAAATATTTTAGCAAATTCTTTGAGGACATTGGCAATTTTTATGCCACTTGGTAAAAAGGGGTTTTTAATAAATCTTGATTATTTTGATATAACAATAGTAAGACTTGATGTTGTTTTGTGATTTACTATGAATGATGGCCGATTACTTGTGGAGCCGGCATTATTTATCGATGGAATCGAATGATGCGTTAAATGCGGCAATGGTGCGGCAATGAAAAATTGTTGGATTTTGAAGAAATGCTGTAGAGTCTTGCTAGATATGGCTCCCCGGGAAGGATTCGAACCTCCGACCAAGTGATTAACAGTCACTTGCTCTACCACTGAGCTACCGGGGAATAGGTAGGATTTTAAAGAATGGCTTTAAAATTTAAGCGGACAATCTAGGTAGTTAGAAATTAAAAAGCAATAAAAAGCTGGGAATTATTTCGAGATTTATATGTCGAAGTGAAATTTATTATTTTACAAATTTAAAATTGAATTTAATTCTACAAATTAACTTTTTCCCAAGCGCCATTATTTTTTCTATAAAAATTTAATGAAGCAGATTGTTTTTTGTATTTTGTCCATAATCTACGAGCATCCTTCACTTCTCCGCTGCCAAAAAAATAAAATATTTTATCAAATTGTTTAAGCATTTCTTCTCCTGTTTCCGTCAGCATGATTAAATATTCTGCTTTATTGGGGTTTTCTTCGGAACTGGTAATAAAAATTGGTTGAGTAGAATGGTCTAGCTTGTCGGCAGAAGTTGAATGGGGAACGAATTTAGTTTTACTAAAACTCCATAAGCCATTATCAATTTCAACTTTTTGAGCTTCGTCTTGGCAATAAATTAAGGCTTTTTTATTTTCATCTAGAACCTTGCCGAGCAAAGGTGCAATAGATTTGTAAATAATGTCGTCGACTTGATAGAAGTTAATTTCCATATTGAAATGATATTAAGATTTATAAAAAATCTTTAAATTCTTCGACTACTTGCTCATAAAGATCTCTTTTAAAAGGAACAATAACCTGAGTAATTTGATCTCTTGAAACCCATTTCCAATTAGAAAATTCAGGAATTTCGGTAGCAACATTAATTGATTCGTCAGACCCCAAAAACTCAACTAAATACCATCTTTGTTTTTGCCCAAGGAATTTTCCGCCCCAGAATTTTTTTTGCAGTTTGTAGGGAAGATTATAATAGAAATATCCGGAGCTTTTAGTCAAAACTTGCACATCTTTAATTCCGGTTTCTTCTGCTAACTCACGAAACATTGCATCGTCTTCGTGCTCACCAGCATCGAGACCGCCTTGCGGCATTTGCCAAGCATCGGAATGGTTATCAATTCTTTTGCCAACGAAAATTTCTTTTTTGGAGTTAATGACGACAATTCCAACGCCACTGCGATATAGGTGATCTGGTTTTGTTGTTTGGGAATTCATTTTTATTTTGACTTAACTGAATAAATTGGCTATTTTTTTGGCCCTTTGAAATTTGAGGCATCTTAATTATTAAGGCCCCTAAAATCAATTAGTTTAATTGAAAATAACGAACAACTAAGCCGCTTGCGGCAAGTATTCTTTGTAAATAAACCAGTAAAAATAAAATTCATTATGCGATATATCAGCACCAGACAACAAGGAAATTCACTTGGTTTTGAAGAAATCTTATTACAAGGTTTAGCGCCAGACGGCGGTCTTTATGTTCCAGAATTTTTGCCTCAATTTTCTCTTGCAGAAATTAAAGAAATGGCAAAATTAAATTATCAAGATCTAACCTATAAAATTATCCACCCCTTTATTGGAGGAGAAATTCCTGATGCTGAATTAAAAAACATTATTGAGAAATCTTACAAAACCTTTTCTCACAAAGCGATTGCGCCACTAAAACAAGTCAGTTCTAACGAATATCTTCTAGAATTATTTCACGGCCCTACCCTCGCTTTTAAAGATTTTGCTTTGCAAATGCTTGGAAATATACTTGATTATTTCTTAACCAGAAGCGGAAAAAAAGTTGTAATTGTTGGTGCAACTAGTGGAGACACCGGTTCTGCAGCAATAATGGGCTGCAAAGCTTGCGATAATGCCGAAATTTTTATTCTTCATCCATATAAACGAGTTTCCGACGTTCAAAGGAAGCAAATGACCACTGTGATTGAAAAAAACGTTCACAACATTGCTGTTAAGGGAAATTTTGACGATTGCCAAGCATTTGTTAAAAAAATGTTCATGCTTCAATCTTCTGGTGAAGATTTCTTGAAAGGAAAAAAAATTGTTGCCGTAAACTCCATCAATTGGGCGCGAATCATGTCTCAAATTGTTTATTATTTCTACGCAGGAATAAGGCTTGGAGCTTCAGAAAATCAACCAGTTTCCTTTAGTGTTCCTACTGGAAATTTTGGCGACATCTACGCCGGATATTTAGCTAAAAAAATGGGCCTTCCGATTAAAAAATTAATCGTTGCAACCAATAGTAACGATATTCTAGCTAGGTTTATTAACGATAACGACTATAGCCGTAAAGAATTGCTTGAAACCCTATCTCCAAGTATGAATATTCAGGTTTCTAGTAATTTTGAAAGATTATTATTCGATGCCTATAAAAATGAAGGGCAGCCAAAAGAATTGGCAAAGCTAATGAAAGCTTTCGAAAATGATGGAAAATTAAAAGCTGAACCACAAGTTTTAAAAAATATTAAAAAAGATTTTTCTGCCTATTCA
>JBLHNE010000166.1:0-3358 GCA_047619265.1 Rickettsiales bacterium
TTTGTTATATATTTCCGCCATTAACCCAGCTAATCCTCCCCCGAGTGAATGACCAACAAATTCTACATTGGTATTATAAGGATTTTCAGTGCCAATGACTGCTTTGTAAAAATCTGCTGCTAAATAGGATTGACTGTTTTTATAAGCTCCAAGACCTCCAACCCAACCTTCTATTATGTCGCTAGGCCATTCCACAATGGCATCAGTGCCGCGGTAGGAGATTATTGTTTTGCCTGAATAGTTGTAGGAGATGGCGTAGAAGGAGGCATTAACTCCAGGCTTTCCATCGTCAACGTCACTTTGTATATCGATTACAGCATTACCAATTTTTGCGTCCTTTACGCTTGACAATCCGTCGACTTTTGGGTTATAGCCACGATTGTAGGAATCCATTGCCAAAATAGCTTTCATTAGGGTTTTATTTGTCATTTTTTTGTGTTTTAAAGGTTGTTAATTTTTGTTATTATTAAATTAATATTTTTATTCTTTTTTAGATGAAAATGATCCAGCAGACATAGAATTGGCAAATTTATATTTGGTTTCCATGCCATAATATCTATTACCATCAAGTTGGTTAATATAATACTCCAACAACCATTTCAATTTCCCCACCATCTTCCATTCCAATTTATCTTTCGTTGTTTCAATCATGATTTGTTTTAACTTCACCCCTTCACCAAAAAATTCTTCCATATCCTCAGGATCAACCCTCTTAACACTTAATGGATCGTTAATATCTTCAAAATAAACCATTCTAGGATATTTATCTCTCGGCAAGATCCCTTTAGCATTTTTTAATCTATCTAAATAAGATATTCCGCTATCAGATCTGCGAGGAAGAATATCATTCATCAAGCTATGAGGTCTGCTGGCCTTAGGAGATCCTTGCAATAAAACAAACAGAGTTTTTCCATCCGCAATATCCACAAAAGCTCCTTCTCCCTTAATTCTCATTCTGACTCTAGCGCTACTACCAAGAAGCACCCAACCAACATCTTGACTCATAAGAACTTCAACCACGCTAGAACCAGATTTAATTCCTTGAGGTGTTTCAACCTCAACAGTCATTTTATAGCGATAGGTATAGCTTGGATATTTGATTTGGCAGTAGGCAATGGGAAGGAGGATGATTAGCGCTAAAATTATTAGAAATATTTTAAAACAGCCGTTCTTCTTTGGTTTTTGCTGATCTTGTTTTTTCTGATCTTGCAATTGCTGATTTTGTGTTTTCTTACTTTGATTTTTATCATGATTGTTATTGTTGATATTGGATTCTTGTTGATTATTTTCCATGACTTTCTCTTGTTTGATTTAGTTGAATTGTAGCTGTTTGACTGAATTTTGTTTTCATTGATTTTCGGGTTTTTAGGTTAGTGGTGAATTAACTTGAAATGAGTTTTAAACTTAATTTCTTTTTAATGATTGCGTCAATTAATATTTGTTGATTTTGTTTATGTTGCATCATTTTGATACAGTTCTTTATTGGTTTTCTAAATTCTTGCTGTTTTTTGGTGCTGGATTGCAGAATTGTCGTTGGCAAAAACGCCGTTTGAACTTCTAATGAAAACTTTTAAATTTGAGTTTGATTTAAGGGTTTTTAGAACCGAATTCTTGCTGAATCTCGCTTCGTCTCTTTTCTCACTTTCGCTGACGCTCAAGCTCTAAGAAGACTCGCCCCAGATGGTTTTTGATAGATTGATTTGTAAAATAGAGTCATTTGAAGATAGTTTTAGCATTCCTTAAACTGCCCCAGAATTGCCTGAGAATTGTCTGAGAATTGTCTGAGAATTGCCTGAGAATTGCTTGAATAAAGAATCTTTACTATTTCGTTAGCATCGTTGAAGAGCGAATGGTGGTATGGGCAATTTTGGTGAATATTTTGTCGGCGTTATCAGATCTTTAAGTCTTTAAAAAAGGAAGTTTGGTAAGGAGGGAATTTTGAAAATATAGATGGTGACCCCAACGAGATTTGAACTCGTATTCCCACCGTGAAAGGGTGGTGTCCTAACCGTTAGACGATGGGGCCTACACAAAATATGTGTTATAGGAATTACTAAAATTAATTAGTAAAACTATAAGGCTGGTAGTTAAGATTTGCACAATATAAATTTGATCGGATAAAATGCAAGTACTTTGACGATGAAAAACCTTATAAATATCTTTAAACCAAAATGAATCGAAATCCAATTAGCAATAATATCGACATTAATCAAGGTAGAGCTTTGATCGATCCTGAAAAACAAGAATTTTTAGAATGTCAAAATTCATCTAAAAATGAACATCATAATCACAATTTAGTTAAATTATTTTTAGAAATTCTAATTACTGAAAATGGATTATCTGCTAACACAATTTCTTCGTACCGAAGTGATCTTAATTTGTTTTTAAAATTTTTAATTTTAAGAAAAGAAACTTTATTAGAAGTTAATGAAAAGATTTTTAAATCTTACCTCGAAAAACTTTTTGAAGATGGAATCAAGACAGCTAGCTTAAATCGCAAAATCTCCACTCTAAAAAGTTTTTATAAATTTTTAGAATTAGAAGGAATTAAAAAAGATAATCCTGCTCATAATATTGATCAGGTTAAAAATAATCCGAAATTGCCCAAATATTTAAGCCCTAAAGAAGTTTTTGCTTTGCTTGATTATGCCCAAAAAGACCATTCCCATTTTGGAATTCGCCTATCTTGCATGCTGGAAATTCTTTATGCTGCAGGGCTACGGGTTTCAGAATTAATGTCGCTTTCAATTTCTGCTATTGGTAAAAATTTCGTGCAAGGAAAAGTGGTTTTTAAAAACTATTTAATCGTTAACGGCAAAGGCAATAAGGAGCGTATTGCACCTTTAAATAAAACCTCTTTAGAAATTTTGGAAAAATATTTAAAAACCAGAATCGAGATGGGACATGGTAATTCGAGATGGTTATTTTGTGGGAAAATACGCATTAATAAAAATGTCGACCAATTTAAAAAACCACAAAAAATGGTTGATGAACATTTGACTCGCCAAAGATTTAATCAAATGCTAAAAGAATTAGCTGTTTTTGCCAAAGTTGATGAGAGAAAAGTTTCTCCACATGTGATTCGCCATTCATTTGCGTCTCATCTTTTAAGTCAAGGAGTAGATTTGAGAATTTTGCAGGAATTATTGGGGCATAGCGATATTTCTACCACGCAAATTTATACCCATATTTTAGATTCTAAATTGAAAGATTTGGTCTTTAAGCATCATCCTTTGGCGGATTAGAGGGCTATTTTGATTCTTGAGGCGATAATGATAAATCGCCCCAAAAATTAAACTAATACCAAGTTGCGTTCTAAAGATGAGTTTTATCAAAATATTTTTGCTTTTAGATTTTG
>JBLHNE010000167.1:0-3325 GCA_047619265.1 Rickettsiales bacterium
ATTTATGTTAAAACTGGGCATTTATTGACTGAATCTAAATCTTTAGATGGAAAATGGTATTGAAGTTTTTTTAATACATAACTCTTTTTGCAAAACATCAAAAAATTCAACTGAAATTCAACTGAACAAAAATTAGTTAAAGACATTTAAAAAAAGGGGTTAAGTCAATACAGCTCGATTAATAAGTTTAAAGGAAATTTGAAATTGCTTTGTAATCTCCAATATTTCCTAGCTCAATTATTCTGAGCCGATTTCTAATTCGTAGTTTATCCGATGAGTTTTTTATTTTATCAAGATACTTGATAAAAGGCTCTTTATTGAACTTAAATCTTTGAAAATTTCAATAATAATGAAAGTGGATTTTAAATTAGTGGCGTATTTTTATTGTGTTTTAGGAGACAATAAATCAATAATAATTTTAGGGTAAAAAACTATCAGATCCTGCCTCATTCTTAATTTAACTCGAATCATCTGGAATTAAAATTTTGATCGTAAATCTTTGATTAGCCTAACAGTTGATCGATGATTCTTTAACTGTTAAATCTTTCCATCAGATTTTGCCATTAATTATTTGAGGTAGAAATTCTAATAAATCACTAGGAATCATTCCAATTTCACCTTGTTTTTTAGCAACTAAATCGCCTGCAAAAGAATGAATATCGACTCCAAAAATTGCCGCTTCTTCAAGGTTTAATTTTTGAGCCACAAAAGCACCGATTATTCCAGATAGAGTGTCTCCCATTCCTGCTGCTGCCATTCCTGAATTACCAAATTGACATTGGTGAATTTTGTTGGTTTTTCCTAGAACCAAAGTTCCGCTTCCTTTTAAAATTGCGGTTGTAGAAAATTTTTGGCAAAGCTGCTTTATTGAATTTTTACGATCCAAATCAACCTCTTTTGATGAAATTCCTAGCAATCTGGCGGCTTCTCCGCTATGTGGGGTTATGATGCAATTTTCTAGATTTGGCACTTCCTTAAACTGACTAATAATATTTAAAGCATCGGCGTCGATTATTTTAGGTAGATTTGATTCTAGAACCATTGCTAATAATCTTTTTGCCCAGCCTGATTTTCCAAGACCAGGTCCAATCACAATTACATCTTTATTTGCAAAAACATCTTTTTGGTCAAAATCTGCTGTCATTACATTTGGCAATCTTGATAAAATTGCAGTGAAATTTTCTTTTCTAGTTAAGATTGTCACTTTTCCAGCTCCACATCTTACAGCTGCTTCTGCTGCCATTATTACTGCTCCACCAAAAAAATAGTCGCTACCAATAATTAAAACATGTCCGCAATTATTTTTATTAGCATTTGGTTGTCGCTTTAGAGATTGAGAAAGGTCTTTAAGTGAAAGATTCATAGCCAGTTGATTGATTTTATTTTAAGTGATTAATGTTTTTGTGACTCTTGTTTCCTTTTGTTTTTGACCTAAGCGCTAAACTTTTATTAGTCTTGACATAATTACCGTCGATTTTAACCGACGGATAAAAATTATACCTCGCTATCGAATGATATCGAATTGCTGGAATTTATTGTATTTAATCATTGCGATAATTTCTTGACAATATTTTTGTCCTTTTTCTGAATATTTATCCAAATATTTGGCAAGGATGAGAGAATTATTGCTGCGCATTTTTTCTTTTCTAAATTCTTGATAAGCAGATCCGATTGCCAAAACCTTGTAATAATGTTCAATAGAATCTTCAATTGAACCATATTTTCTAATCCAAACCGTCTTATTTCCGCGCTTTTTTCTAGCAGCAATACGTTTTTCATTTTTATTAAATGACCAAACACCAAAAACATTATTTGCTTGTTTAAAAAATCTTGAAGTTCCCCAAGCGCTTTCCATTGCACCTTGAGCCAAAGTTAGGCTAATTGGATGAGGTTTAAGGGCCATTAATAAATCCTGATTATTGGCGGATTTGTATTTTAATCTTAAGGATTGAAGATGTTTTGAATCGGGATCTTTCTGGATCTCTGCACTAGCTTTCTCATATTGCTTTTGCAATCTCATAAATACTTTTGTTGCCGGAAAAACCAAAACATCTTTAAAATTTTGCTTTTTCCCCTGAACAATAATGGTTTTATCGAGCTTGGTTCTGGAATCTTGAATCCAAAAATTTATTCCACCAATTGATGCAAGAATGACTATTGCGCAAATTGCGATATTTTTTTTATTCATACAAGTTGTATATTAAATGGTTAAGGGGAATTTTTCCATTAATCACAAAAAATTTCCAAAAATCTTGTCTGCAATTATTAAATCTAAACTCACCTCTCCTTAGATACAAAATAAATTTATCATCGGTATTTTAAAAATATTGGAATGGCTAGATGTTTTTCTTAAAACTATTTCGATGCCACATGTAGCATCGAAATAGTTTTAATTAATTTCATTTAAAAATAAGCAATAATATCTTTTCCAAAAACGCTTTCGCTGTGCGAGCACAACTAAAATAAAAGATTTTAGCGACACCAAAACCCATCTAAATGCGAATTGGAGTAATACAAAATTATGCCAATTTTGAAGCAAAATAAAGCAAAATAGGATATGTATTAAAGCCTAATTAGCGTTGACTTATTCTAGCTTATTTGTAAAATGCTCCGCTTTCAATATCACCCTTTTTAATCTTCAACAAATCTTAAAAAATTATGAAAGTTTATTACGATCGCGATGCCGATTTGAGCATCATTCAAAATAAAAAAGTTGCCATCATCGGATATGGTTCTCAAGCTCACGCTCATTCTCAAAATCTTCGTGATTCTGGTGTTAAAGAAGTAAAAATCGCTCTTAGAGCCGGATCTCTTTCTGCTGTAAAAGCACAAAATGCTGGATTTGAAGTTTTATCAAACAAAGAGGCAGCTGCTTGGGCAGACGTTGTAATGGTTTTAGCTCCTGATGAATTTCAAGCTGATATCTACGCAGAAGATTTGAAAGACAATTTGAAAAAAGGTGCCGCACTTGTTTTTGCTCATGGTCTTAATATTCATTTCGATCTAATCGAAGCTAGAGAAGATTTAGACGTTTTCATGATCGCGCCAAAAGGCCCCGGTCACACAGTTCGTGGTGAATATGTAAAAGGTGGTGGAGTTCCATGTTTGGTTGCTGTTGACCAAGACAAATCTGGAAATGCTTTGAAAATTGCTCTTTCATACGCTTCAGCTGTTGGTGGCGGAAGATCTGGCGTTATCGAAACCACTTTCAAAGAAGAATGTGAAACCGATCTATTTGGTGAGCAAGCTGTTCTTTGTGGTGGCGCTACTGCATTGATTCAAGCTGGTTTCGAAACATTAACAGAAGCTGGATATGCTCCTGAAA
>JBLHNE010000168.1:0-3322 GCA_047619265.1 Rickettsiales bacterium
TTCCACCATGTGGAGGAGCGCCAAATTTAAAGGCATTTAGCATGGCGCCAAATTCTTTTTCGACCACTTCTTTGCCATATCCGGCAATTTCAAAAGCACAATACATAATTTCTGGTTTGTGATTTCTAATAGCGCCAGAAGATAGCTCAACGCCATTGCAAATTACATCATATTGGAAAGCATTAATTTCTAGCGGATTCGCAGAATTAAGCGCTTCAATTCCACCTTGTGGCATTGAAAATGGATTGTGAGAAAAGTCAATTTTTCCGGTTTTTTCGTCCATTTCATACATAGGAAAATCAACAATCCAGCAGAATTTGTAGATTGATTCATCGATCAATTTCAAATCAGTTCCAAGTTTAATTCGAACTTGTCCAGCAAGTTTTGCTGCTTCCATTTCAGCTCCGCAAGCAAAGAAAACTGCATCTCCATTATTCAATCCAGCGCCTTGTTTTAATTCTTCAAGCTTTTCTGGAGTTAAAAATTTAGCGATTGGTCCTTTAGCTGTGCCTTCTTCATCAAAAATAATGTAAGCCAAACCTTTAGCGCCACAGCTTTGAGCAAATTCAATAGTTTTATCGAAGAAAGATCTTGGTTGAGCAGCACATTTTGGAGCAGGAATTGCTCTAATGATGGAGCCTTTAGAAATTGCGCCAGTGAAAATTCCAAAACCAGAACCGACGAAAACATTGGTTGCTTCAGAAATGATGATCGGATTTCTTAAATCTGGTTTATCAATTCCATATTTAAGCATGGCTTCTTTGTAGGCAATTCTAACGAATTGGCCATCTTCAACTTTTTTGACACCATATTTTTCAAATACATTTTTGAGCAAAGGTTCAACAACGCCAAAAACATCTTCTTGAGTAGCAAAAGACATTTCCATATCTAATTGATAAAATTCTGGTGCGCGGTCAGCTCTCAAATCTTCATCGCGAAAGCACGGTGCAATTTGGAAATAGCGATCAAATCCAGAAACCATCAAAAGTTGCTTGAATTGTTGTGGAGCTTGCGGAAGTGCATAAAATTTTCCGGGGTGTAATCTGGCAGGAACCAAATAGTCGCGAGCGCCTTCAGGGCTGGAAGCAGTTAGAATTGGAGTTTGAATTTCCAAAAATTCCATAGCTGTCATTTCAGCTCTAATATAGCTAATAACTTGCGAGCGAAGAATGATGTTGTTGTGAGTTTTTTCGCGGCGTAAATCTAGGAAACGATATTTAAGGCGCATTTCTTCAGGATATTCTTCGCCTTTATCGTTAATTGGGAATGGAACTTGGTCAGCAAGAGATTCGATGATTAATTGATTAATTTTAACTTCAATTTCACCAGTTTTAATATTGGAATTAACAGCTTCTAAATCTCTAGCAACGACATTTCCACTAATTGTAATTACTGATTCTAGCTTAATTGCTGAAATTTCATCAATATTTAAAGCACTATTGGCACTATTGATGACAATTTGTGTAATTCCAAAATGATCGCGAAGATCAATAAAAATTAAACTGCCATGATCTCTTTTTGAATGAACCCAGCCTGATAATTTAACTTCTTCATTAAGATTATTTTTGGTTAATTCTCCGCAAGAATGAGTGCGATATGGGTTATTTTTGTACATTTTTAATTAGATTTGAGATTTTTAAAGAGAATTTGATTTGTATGAATTCTAATAGACATCGTAAGAATTAGTTCCGCCGTGATACATTCTATTTCTGCAAATACGGCATTTTGAATTGCGCACAATAAATAGTTCCATTGCTCTTGGTTCTTTAAGGCAAAGTAGCCAAAATATTCCATGAAATCCGGGTAGCATTACCAAGAGATAGATAAATTTACTAGTAATAATGAAAGCCATTAAAGAGATCATTAAATTTAAAGTCGCCAGAGTGTAGCTGACCCCAAATAGCATTGGTGGGCGGGTTAATCCTAGAAATAGAGCATCGGTTCCAACTGATCCAGACATAAATTATTTATGATTCAAATTGACAATTTTGGTTTGGCGAAATATAAACTGCAAAACTCGAATAAGTCAATGTTTATCAAACTTCAAATCTATTAATAAATAATAACCAATTACTGATCTTATGTCTTTTTTAGCAAAAAATTTATCAAATATCAAACCATCCCCAACAATTGCTGTCAGCATGAAAGCTGCAGAATTAAAAGCACAAGGAAAAGACATTATTAGTCTTGGAATGGGTGAGCCAGATTTTGACACTCCAGATAATATTAAAGAAGCTGCAATTGCTGCAATTTGGGCTGGTCAAACCAAATATACTGCAGTCGACGGAATTGCAGCACTGAAAAAAGCAATTATTTCAAAACTACAAAGAGACAATGGCTTAGAATATAATGCCAAACAAGTCATGGTTTCAACCGGAGCTAAACAAGTTATTTATAATGCTTTAATGGCAACTTTAAATCCGGGGGACGAAGTTATTATTCCTGCTCCTTATTGGGTTTCTTATCCAGATATGGTTCTTCTTGGACAAGGTGTTCCAGTCATAGTTGAGGGACTTTCAGAAAATAATTTTAAGATCTTGCCAAAAGATTTAGAAAAAGTAATCACCTCTAAAACCAAGTGGATTATTTTAAATTCACCAAGCAATCCAACTGGTGGATGCTACACTTCGGAAGATTTGCGCGCGCTAGCTGATATTTTATTAAAATACCCGAATGTTCACATAATGTCAGACGATATTTATGAATATTTAGTGTTTGATGGCGTAAAATTCGCCAATATTGCTGAAGTTGAACCAAAATTAAAAGAGCGTACTTTAGTAGTAAATGGTGTTTCTAAAGCATATTCCATGACTGGCTGGAGAATTGGATACGCCGCAGGTGAGGCAAACTTGATCAAAGCAATGTCAATGATTCAATCTCAAAGCACATCGTCCCCATCTTCAATCGGTCAAGCCGCCGCTGTTGAGGCTATGGTTGGCAATCAAGACTATGTTAAAAATTCTTTGGTAATCTTTCAATCTCGCCGCGATATGGTGGTTGAAATGCTTAATAAAATTGAAGGAATTGTTTGTAATAAACCAAATGGCGCTTTCTATGTTTTTCCTTCTTGCATTAATCTATTTGGCAAAAAAACTCCAGACGGAAAAATCATTAAAGATTCTAACGATTTCGCTAGCTATTTGCTAGAAAATGCTCTAGTTGCAGTCGTTCCAGGAATTGCTTTTGGATCCGAAGGATTCTTCAGAATCTCTTACGCTGCTTCAGAAGATTTCTTGAAAGACGCAATGCAAAGAATTGCAAACGCCTGTAATAACCTTAGTTAGTATAAATTATGAGTGATTTGTTTCACTCATAACTCATA
>JBLHNE010000169.1:0-3300 GCA_047619265.1 Rickettsiales bacterium
AAGGAGACCTACTATTATTTGTTCTGGAATTTCCTTTTGAACTGAGTTAACTAATGTAAAAGGTAAAATATCTTCTAAATTTATTGATTCTGTGTGTTTTACGCAACAATCAAAAAAGCTCTTTAAATTAAGTATGCTTGCCTCTTTTTCGATGGCTTTGCATAATCCTTTTTGAATGATGGTATCAACATCATTACTATTTATTCTATCCAATAAAACCATTAAATTATCATCTTGATTTTCAGATAAATCTAATATCAATTCAGAAAATTTATCAGCAGATTCATCAATTAAATTTTCGTTGTCGTTGTTGTTTATCATTTTCTATTTATTCACAGTTAGGGGGATCTTTAAATATCTTGCGCCGTTATTTTCATGTTTAGGCAAATTTCCGGAGCGTAAATTAATTTGAATAGAAGGAAATAGTAATTTTGGAGTACCAAGAGTTTTATCGCGAGATTTTCTAAATTGCACATATTCTGATTCATTAGTAATTTTAGCAAAAATATTTTCTTTTTTCTGAATTTCTACAATGCTCATGGAATTTGGTTTTTCACCATTTTTTGGATAATCGTGAGCGCTGAAAATTTTAGTTTCTTTAGGAAGAGAAAAAATTTTCTGTAATGATGCAAATTGCTCTTTAGCGCTTCCTCCAGGAAAATCAGTTCTACCAGTTCCTAGATTTGGTGCAAAAATTAAATCTCCTACAAAAACCGAATTATCAATCAAATAACTCCCGCAAGACGGAGTGTGACCTTTAGTGCTTAAAAATTTTACTTGTAAATTTCCGATTTGAAAAATTTCTTCATCTTTAAAAATATGATCAAATTGGAAACCATTAACTAGATCTTCTTCTTCAATATTAAAGGCTTTTGACCAATATTCTAAAACTTCAATAATTCCCTCTCCAATAGCAATTTTTCCACCCAATTTTTCTTGCAAATAATGAGCTGCAGTCAAATGGTCAGCGTGAATATGGGTTTCTAAAATCCACTCTAATTGCAGATTATTTTCTTCGATAAAATTGATTAATTCTACTGCAGAATCATGAGAAATTTTCCCTGAAGCCGAGTCATAATCTGCCACCGAATCAATAATGGCACATTTACTAGTTTCCTCGTCAATTACTATGTAAGAAAATGTTGAGGTTAGAGAATCAAAAAAAGTTTCAATTTTCATTATCTGTATTTTATTTGGGATTATTTTGTTTAGCATAGAAATTTTTAGAAAGAAAAATTACCAAAAATGAAATTTTTGAACAAATTATTGCTACAAAAAAGATTTACGGTCACCTTTCTAGGATTTAAGTGTTTAAAGGTTGCTAGTGTCTCACTAAAATTTGAGTGATAGAATAGCTGCTTTTAGACGCCCTCGTTGTTTTATTATTATTCATATTTTTTTGATTATTTTGATCAGAATCTGAATATTTGGCTATCGGAATTATGAAGAGTATTATGATTGACTCCTAAATATCTAGCAGTTTGGGCAATTGGTTGATCTGAATCAACTGCCAAATGGGCAGATCATACTTTAAATTCTAAAGGATAATTGGTTCGAGTTTTGTTGGACATGGTTTTGATATTTCTTTTCCTTAAAACTGTCCGGAAAAAGGTAGTCACATCAATTCCAAATTTATTGCATATTTGAAAAATGGTAAACCCTCCTGAAAGATATTTTAAAGCTACTTTTAGTTTAAAATCTGAATTGTACTTTTTTAGTTGTTTTGACATTTTTAACCTCAAATTAAATTTGTAAATTTTGATAAATATTTGAGGTAAAAAGTCTAAGAAAAATTAAGAATTAGTGGTCTGAAATGCGGGGGAATTTCTGTCATGTAGTGATAAATTTGTTGTAATAATTTTAGATATATTATATTAATTTTTGGGGAATAAAGTGTTTGTTTAACAACGCCACGGAGTTCACCATAATGAAATGTATTTCTACATTTTTTCAGTGTTAGATTAGATTTAAGGCGAGCCACAATAGACTAAAAAAGAGTGATAAAGATATCTGAATATTAGCTTGCTGTTGTTTTTATGTAGAAGTTTATTTGCTTCATTCTATACAAAAAATATTTAAAAATGTTGTTACCATTAAATTTCCATCATTAAGCTGGATTGCTGAAAATGAATTTAATTTTGAACTTATAATTGCTGGAACAACTTTGTGAGGATTGACAATAAATTAAGCATGAAATACATAAAAATCGCTATTGTTCTGCCTTATATAGTTCTGTCTGCTTGTCTAAGTGAAGCTTATTGTGCAGATAAATCTGATCAAAAAACCCATATCGAGATACCCACTAAAACTATAGTTAGTCAGCCAAAGACTGTTTTTAAACTAAAGACTCAAATTAAAAAAATAAGCAAATTAAAAAAAATCCACAAAATAGAAGAAATCCACAAAATAAACGATGCCGCACAAAGTATTCAATCTTTGGAAATAATTGACTACATAAACAAGGCTCTAATCTATAGCCCAGATATTAAAGAAAGGATTGCCAGTAGGGAAGAAAATTACAACCTATTAAAACAATCTCACATGAGCACTCTTCCTGTTATTACTGCTAGTGCAGGAGTTGGGTCCCAATATAGGAATCCTGCAACCTCTACAGTCTCATCAAGATATGGAACTGAAAGACTTTCAGTTAATTTGCATCAGAATATTTTTGGAGAAGGAAACATAACAGATATAAAAATGAATAAGTCTATCATGAGATCTAGTGATGAGGAACTAGATCAAATAAAAAACCTAATATCACTGTTTATAATAGAAGCATATCTAAACGTTATCAGATATAAAATTACTTTAGAAATTCAAGAAGAAAGTGTTGCAGCTCATGAGCTTGTTGCTAGACAAACAAAAAGTAGGTTAGACGCCGGACTCTCTAGATTATCTGACTGGTCTTTAGCACAAGGAAGGTTAGCTTCAGAAAAAGCAGGTTTATCGAGTACAAAATCCAGATTGCAAAGCTCATATGCAATATTATTTAGGCATACCGGCCTCAATACACAGGGCAATTTAACTGATATAAGAGTTTATTTTTCCGACATAATCCCAAGTAACTTTGAAGAGGCATGGAAAATAGCAATAGAAAAAAATTCAAACCTAAAAGCAAAGTTTCATGAAATTGCAACTGCCAAACATGCCAAAACAAAGGATTTACTCAATCTATACCCTTCCTTGAGTATTGATGCTTCAGCTACAAAAAATTATGATAGTGATGGAATACAAGGTATAGATGAAGATCTTTCAGCAATGTTAAACATGAAGTATACCTTCAATTTTGGCAGTAGAATA
>JBLHNE010000170.1:0-3183 GCA_047619265.1 Rickettsiales bacterium
AGCAAGATGGTTTTTGTAACCAAGCTCATTTAAGCCGCGCGCACTTTCCATACAAACATAGTCGTAGTGAGTTGTTTCGCCGCGAATAACGCAACCAAGCGCAATATATCCTTGATAATTGCCAGTTTTAGCAGCAAGAGCAATTGCGGCAGGAATTTCAAAAGCACCAAGAACATCGATAATTTCATATTCTAATTGATGCTCTTTAACTTGCGCCAAAGCTCCTTCTAAAAGCATATTAGA
Organism: Rickettsiales bacterium; assembly: GCA_047619265.1. Classification (GTDB taxonomy): domain Bacteria; phylum Pseudomonadota; class Alphaproteobacteria; order Rickettsiales; family UBA1997; genus JAJTCH01. Next base: position 244 of record JBLHNE010000170.1, read on the forward strand.
AATTTTCTTATAAAATGGCGCTTGAACAATTAAGATTTTTGTCATTACATTAGTTTTTTATTAAAGATCCCTAAAGAATCTCAAGTTAGTAAGCGGCACAAACTATTTCATATGATCAATATCTTCAATTTATTTCTAACATTATTTTTCTTCTGGGTGCTCTTTGCTTATTCTGGCGATCATTTTTCTTGGATCTATATTTTTGCTGGAATGGTCTCATCTTTTTTGGCAAGTTTTATTGCCTTCAAAACTAAAATTATTAATAAACATAGCCATTTCCTATTTTTACATATTGGTTTTTATAAACATTTTCTAAGTTTGCTTTTCTCTTCCTTTTTAAGCTCAGTTTTATTAATCCTTAGATCTGCAATTTCCAGCCGCAAAATCAATCCAGAAATTCATTTTTTGTCAGTTAAAAAATTAACTAATAGTCAATTAGTGCTTTTAATTCCAACACTTAATTTAATGAAAGGAATTTTATTTATTAGTTTTAAAGACAATAAAATCGAACTAATAAGTTTTGAAGAAAAATATTTTAAACAAATAGATTTGGATAAAATAATGGAAAATCTAGACAAAGTTAACGACAACAGGCTCGTTTAGTTACTAATTACAAGTTACAAGTTATTAGTTATGAATTATTAATTATGAATTGTTAGTTATGAGGGAAAAAATTAATCAGTTAAGAAAAGAAATTTCTGGGCATGATATTTCTTATCATCAGAAAGATGCTCCAACCATTTCGGATGCTAGCTATGATGAATTAAGAAAAGAATTGCTGAAGCTTGAAGATGAAAATCCAGATTTATTTGAGATTTCAAAAAAAGTTGGAGCTAAGGCTGCGGAAGGTTTTTCAAAGGTGGTTCATAAAAAGCCGATGCTTTCACTTTCAAATGGTTTTTCGAGAGAAGATATTGCTGATTTTATGGAAAGGATAAATCGCTTCTTAGGAAATATTCCTCAAGAAGGAATAGATTTATTTTCACCAAAAAAATCGAGTTTCATTCCTTTATTTTGCGAACCAAAAATTGATGGTCTTTCATTTTCTGCGCGCTATGAAAATGGTAAATTATTTCAAGCAGCAACTCGTGGCGATGGCGAAATTGGCGAAGATATTACTCAAAATATTTCTACAATTTTGGGTTTTCCAAAAATTTTAAAAACCGATAATCCGCCCAAAATATTTGAAGTTCGTGGCGAGGTCTACATGTCAAAACAAGATTTTGTCGATCTTAATTTACGCCAAGAAGAAGCCGGCGGAAAAATTTTTGCCAACCCCAGAAACGCCGCCGCAGGATCGCTTCGTCAGCTCGATAGCGAAATTACAAAATCTAGAAAATTAAGCTATTTCGCCTATGGAATTGGTGAAATTGATAGCGATTTTGCTTGCGATTCTCAGCAACAGCTTTTTGTTTGTTTAAAGAATTTTGGTTTCTGCATCGAGCCACATAGCAGGATTTGCAGCAATCTCGACGATTTAATGAATTTCTATCAAAACATTTCCGATACCAGATATTCGCTGCAATATGATTTAGACGGAATGGTTTACAAAGTAGATCAATTTTCCCTACAAAATCGTTTAGGATTCATTTCCAGAAGCCCAAGATGGGCAATTGCTCATAAATTTCCTGCGGAGAAATCTAAAACTGTTCTTGAAAAAATTTCTATTCAAGTAGGCAGAACAGGAGCGCTCACTCCAGTTGCAGAACTCACACCAGTTAATGTTGGTGGAGTTTTAGTATCCAGAGCCACACTTCATAATTTTGAAGAAATTGCCGCCAAAGATATTAGGGAAGGCGATTTGGTTTTAATTCAAAGAGCGGGAGATGTAATTCCACAAATTTTAGAAGCAGATTTATCCAAAAGGCCAAGCGATTCCATTTCTTATCAAATTCCCGAAACTTGCCCATCTTGCGGAAGTGAAGTTGCAAAAAAAGACGAAGATGTAGTTTTGCGTTGTCAAAATAAATATTCCTGCCCAGCGCAAATTAAAGAGGGTTTAAAACATTTTGTCTCTCGCGATGCCTTCGATATTGAAGGACTTGGCAAAAAACAAATCGATAATTTCTTTGAGGAAGGCCGAATTAAAAATTTCGCCGATATTTTTAAATTAGAGAAAAGCGAAGAAACCAGTGAAAATCCATTAATCAGCAAAGAAGGCTGGCAAGAAAAATCGGTCAATAATCTTTTTACAGCGATAAATAAAAAAAGAAAAATCGAAATTAACCGCTTTATTTATGGGCTTGGAATTAGGCATGTTGGCGAAAACACTGCAAAATTAATTGCTAAAAATTTTATCTCTTTTAAAAATTTTAAAGAAAAAATGGCAGGAATATCCAATTCCGAAAATCTAGAATCAAATCCAGATTGGCAAGATTTTGTAGCCATCGACGGCATTGGCCTAAAAATGGCGGAAGCAATTGTGAAATATTTCTCTGAGTCCCAAAATTTCCAAATCATAGAAGATCTAGAAAATGAATTAGAAATTTTAGATGCGGTTCAAAATGTTAATCATAGTTCTGAATTTTCCGGAAAATCAATTGTCTTCACCGGAACTTTGCTTCAAATGAGCAGGGCGGAAGCTAAAAACATTGCTGAAAACCTAGGAATGAAAGTCTCAGGATCAGTATCTTCTAAAACCAATTTTGTAGTTGCCGGAGCAGATTCTGGATCAAAACTTAAAAAAGCCACCGAACTGGGAGTTAAAGTTTTAAACGAGGAAGAATGGAAATCTCTTTCTGGTTCTTAATCCGAACATCCTATTAAAAATGGGGCTTGGTATTAGAAATTGAAATTTAATTAATTAATACATAATATCTACATATTATGTTAACTTTATGGAGATATTATGCACATTAACCTGTCGAAAGAATTTGTTGGTTTTATTGATCAAAACGTTGAATCTGGCTTTTATACTAATGCTGCGGAAGTAGTTAGAGA
>JBLHNE010000171.1:0-3162 GCA_047619265.1 Rickettsiales bacterium
TAAATTAGGTACCAAGAACGAAAATCCAAAAGTAATTAATGAAATTGAGGTTAAAAACCTAAAATCCAATTTCAGCAAATCTGCATATTTGGAAAAATTAGAATCTATTCAAAAAAACATTACAGACGGCGAAATTTATCAGGCCAATTTAACTCGTAAATTTTTTGGGGAACTTAGGCAGGAACCAGAAAATCCATTTGAGGTTTTTCTTAAATTAAATAAGGCCAGCCCTGCAAACTACAGCTCGTTTCTAAAAATTGGCGATTCGCAAATAATATCTTCCAGCCCTGAGCTTTTCTTAAAAATTGATGAAAATAATCAGGTGATTTCAAGGCCAATTAAAGGAACCGCTAAAAGATTTGCAGACAAAGAACTTGATTGCGAATCTAAGGAAAATTTAAAAAATAGCCCAAAAGAGCAGGCCGAAAATTTGATGATTGTCGATTTGGTTCGCAACGATTTATCAAAGAATTGCCGAGCTAGTTCGGTTGAAGTTAAAAATCTTTTTAAAATTTCCAGCTACAAAACTTTGCATCATCTATCTTCTGAAATTATTGGTATTAAAGAGGAAAATTCTAGTAATCTCGATGTGCTTAAATCCTGCTTCCCAGCAGGTTCCATGACAGGAGCACCAAAAATTAGAGCGATGGAAATTTGCGCAGATCTAGAAAAACAAAATCGCGGAATCTACAGCGGAGCAATTGGTTTTATTGGCAACGATTCTTGCCAGCTTTCGGTGGTGATTCGAACTTTAATTTTGCAAAAAAATAAATTTGAATTTCAAGTTGGCGGGGCAATTACTTTCGATTCCATTCCCCAAAGCGAATGGCAAGAAACCATTAGCAAATCTAAAGGAATTGCCAAAACTCTGGGAATTAGATTGGCTGATTTGGAGAGGATTTAATGGTCAAATCTAATTTTTCCTAAGATTCTTTAATTCTACGAGTTAGTTTGGAAATGTAGTCTGCGGTGCTTTGAATGTGCGATGCTAATTGGCTCTCAATGGCTTCGTCAATTTCTTCTTGGCTAATTTGTTTTTCCACCAGAACTACTTCTGGTTCTTTAAAATCCTTCTTATTATTTTTCTTCGAATTTTCTAAATCTTCCTCTAAAGCCAGAGCGCAAAGCATTAAGACGGTTTTTTCGTCGGAAGATCTAGTGGCTAAAAGAAGATTATTAACCCTTTCATTGAGCTTTTGAGCCAGATTAATAATTTTGTCTTTATCTTCTTCTTCGCAGTTGACGGTGTATTTCGATTGGCCAATGGCTAAATTAAGAATTGTCATTTTGATTAATTATTTTTTTTATTTGAGAAAAATCCATTTGAATTTGATGAATAATTTCTTTGTTTTGGGCTTTAGATTCCTCTAATTGATCATTTTTTATTCTAAGCTTATTGTTTTGCGTCTCAATTCCCATCGATTCACGATTGGAAGGATTATTTAATTTTCTTATCTCGCCAATTTTATCGAAAATTGTTTTTTCTAAATTGCCAAACGCGGCGGATAGATTTTCTTTGGCTTGTTCTAGTTTAGTCATTTTTAACTCCTGTAATCTTTGTTAATTTTTATGTATCCTTCGGTTAAATCACAGGTCCAAACTTTCCAGATTCCCTGCCTTAAATTTAAATTAACCAAAATTTTAACTTCTTTGCCTTTTAAATATTGATGAACTGGTTTTTCGTCATATTCGCTGATTAATTCGCCATTTTTAACAATATCAAAATTGCCAATTTTAATGTCGATTGTTTCTTGATTAACTTCTTCTCCAGATTTTCCAATAGCCATTATTATTCGACCCCAATTCGGGTCGTTTCCTGCAATGGCAGTTTTAACTAAAGGAGAATTGGCAATTGAAAGTCCGACAATTTTTGCGGCCTTTTTTGAAGCTGCGCCAACAACTTCAATTTCAATTAATTTTGTGGCGCCTTCACCATCAATCACAATCATTTTAGCCAGTTCCAGCATTACTTCTTTAAAAGATCTTTTGAAAATCTTTAAATTATCTGCCACAAGTTCTTCGCCTTCGCCGCTGGCAAAAGCCAGCGCAGTGTCGCTTGTTGAAGTGTCGGAATCAACCGTTATTGAATTAAAAGATTTTTCATTGGTGTCGCTTAAAAGTTTCTGCAAATTTGTTGCAGAAATATTAGCATTAGTAAAAACATAGGCCAGCATTGTGGCCATGTTTGGGGCAATCATTCCCGAGCCTTTAGCAACTCCATTAATGACTATCTCTTGGCCAGCAATATTAATTTTTCGCGAGGTAAATTTTGGAAAAAGATCGGTGGTCATTATTGCTTTGGCGGCATTTTCCCAAATATCTTTATTTTCGCTAAATTTTTCTACCAAATCGGGCAGGGCGGAAATGATTAAATCTTCCTTCAAACGCTCGCCAATAACTCCTGTTGAAGACATAAAAACTTCTTTCTCGTTGCAGCCAATTTTGTTTGCAACTTCATGGCAAATTTTATTAGCAACTTCCATGCCATGTTTTCCAGTAAAGGCATTGGCGTTTCCAGCATTAACAATTAGCGCTCTAGCTGAACCATTTTTTAAATTTTCTTGGCAAATTTTAACTGGCGCAGCGGCAGTGCTAGAGGTTGTGAAAACTCCTGCAACTTTGGTTCCTTCTGGTAATTTTACCAAAAGTAAATCGTCGCGATTTTTGTATTTAATTCCGCAATTAATTGTAGAAATTTCGATGTTTTTAATGGGAAACATGTGTTTTAGATAAAATAATTTTGTCTTAAGGGAAGTTAAGCTGCTAGTATTAAGAAAGATTTTTATTTTTAAATAGCTAACAAGGCAATTAAAGGGGAAATAAATTATGAAAAAATCGAAAACAGAAGGATTATTGAATTATTCAGAGCTTATGGAAGAGCTTCAAAGGTTACTTAATTCTAGCGAGGTTAGTGCGGAAGAAAACCCACAGATGAGAGAAAATCAAGAATTTTGGAAAGTTCAGATGGAGCCAGATATTGAAGAAAGTGAGGAAACGGTAGGAGTTAAGGAAGTGTTAAAAGAGACTTTACAACAACAAGCCGAGAAATTATTTGAGTTAATTAAAGAAAATTATTTAAAAGGAGCGGAATATCAAGAATTTGCTAAACATCTTAGGAAAAAAGGATCTGTAGAAGAGGAGGGATTACTTCCTGAAGCGGAA
>JBLHNE010000172.1:0-3120 GCA_047619265.1 Rickettsiales bacterium
TGCCAATTGGTTGCATTTTATCGTCATTTAAAAATGCTTTCTCACTCAAAAAACTTCGATCTTTATCTGGCAATTCTACTGAAATTATTTTAGCTAAAAATCCATGATCTTCACCTTCAATAATCACAAAATTTCTTACCAATCCACCGTTTAAAACATCTCCTTCGTGATGAAATTTCTTTAACAAATTTGAATTAGGAAAATGAATTTGAGTAATGTCTGGTGACACTTTTGAAACATAGCCAATAAAACGCTTTGCGTTAAATGGATTGGTTATTTTTTGGTTATTCATCATTTTCGTCTTCTATTTTTTTGTCAAAATCTCCGCTGTCTTCTATTTTATAACCAAGCTCGGGAAGATATTGTTCAAATTCTGCAAATTTTTGGCCAAGAAACATTATTCTGTCTGATCTTTTGGCATAATCGATTAATTCTTGCTTGGCAACATTTTTTCCTGACTGATCTTCAATTGTTGGATCAACAATAAGAGTGTGTAAGCCAAAATTTGAACTTACCGCCTCTTTGATAATACGATTGATATGATCATCGCTAAAACTAAAGCCAATAGTGATTAAACTTGTATTTGGAGCTCTTAAGGCAATTTGTAAACGGGAAACCATTTCATAAAATGGCATTTGATAAGATTCTTCAAATTTTGAAGAATTTGGGTAAATTAAAAGTGGGTTTGTGATGGAGCTTTTGTCTGCTTTTTCTATCTTTTCATTTTTAAGCTCCCAATTTACAGATCCATGCATTTTGTAAAGATGAAAAACGTTGTTATAAAAATTTTCTTCTTTGTGAATACGGCTATTTTCTCTTTGCACAATATCCAGATCAAAATCTGTGCTACTAAAAACCCTGTCTTGCCTAAAGCAAAAACCATCAATTACTACCGCACCAATTTGATTGGCGGCATCTTCAAAAAAAGTATCATAATTTAAAGTAAAAATTTTAGCTCTTGGGCTCGTTTTCTTGCGGGGAAAGATGATTTTTCTTAAAAAATCTTGGTGTATTTCTGGTTTTGTAGATTTTTCGCTGCAAGCTTCTTTAATTTTTTCGTTAATTCTTTCTATTTCTTTAGAAAAGAAGCATTTTCCAACTTCTTCTGTTGCGGTTTTTTCTTTTTTATTTTCTCTAGATTTTTTTTCAACTTCCAAAAAAGTTAATAATTTTTCTATGTTTAGGTCGGCTTTTGTTTTGAATTCTTCCAATATTTTTTTATCTTCTTCTGAGTGGTTATTTATTTCAGAATTATTATCTTTTTGGCTCTTTCTAAAAATAAGTGGGCAAATTTCATTCTCTTCAAACTCTTTAATGACGGCATTCAAAACCACATTTAACTCTTCAGAGCTAGTGGTTAACGAGAGTGGTTCAACTGAAAAATTTTCGTTGCATGATTTAATAAAAACTAGCAGTTTATTGAGGTTGTCAATTGCCTCTTGATCATTGAATTTATTGTTTGCGCTGAACTTATCCCATATGGATTTTAGGTTTTGATCATTGGCAAATAGTTCGCTTTTATCATCTTTTGAATTGATAGATAAAAAGAGATTACCCACTCGATCTGAGAAAGAGCCATCTTTTTCTTCAGGAAAAATCTTTTCCCAAAGCTCACTAACTAGAAGCAGTCCACCATCTTTTGAAGAACCCGCGCCAGTTAAAATTACTAAATTTTCTGATCGCAAAAAAAGCTCGCATCTATTTTTGACCAGTTTTTTTACATCCGACTCTTCCAATTTTTTATCTTCCCCTTTATTTTTCTGAGAAAATTTATTTCCATCTTTAAAAACTTCTCTGTCTTTACTCAAAAAAAATAATTTGCTTGTTGTTTCAGTCATGAATTTTAATTATTTTGTGGAAGTAATTGTTTTGATTGAAGGCTCTTTCTACCCAATAAAAGACTCAATTAAAATCAATTTTGCATAAATTGGAATCATAATCTTTTTTTATTTAACACCCTGTCATTCATAAATTATCCCAGATCAAAACTTGCGTCTAAACTTTATTCAAATCGAACAACAATAAACAAGAATCAATGTTTATTGTTTAAGTCAGATCGGAATTTTTCCAAATGAAAATATTTGTCGAAATTAGTTTTTCATCTCTTCTGCGCATCTATCAATTTTAAAATTCAAGGTAGTAAAATGTTGCAGCTGCACCAACTTGCTAAATTTCTTATGAATATTTTCTGATTTTTATTTTTGTTTTTTTTGAAGGAAATAAAAATCAGTTTTTGAAGTAAGAAATTTAACAACTCAAGCTTCGGATTTCCTCTACCTTTCCCCCCAATATTCTTCACTCCTTTTCGGTGATTTTTAATTATTTTTCTAAAATAAATTTAAGTTTTTTAGTTTTGGTGGTTTTACCACATCTGTAAATCAACATTCGTTGATTCAAATCTTTAAATCTTAGGGCGTTCCTCCCTGAATTATTCAAGGGTAAAGGCTGCGCCCAAATTTCCTTGCTTTTTTCCCTCTTGATCTAGCGATCAATTCACTCGCGCAATCCAAATAAATTTGGCAAAAATGCGGAAATTTGCCCTTCGGCTAGCGCCTTTGAGTAATTCACCCCCCTTTTAATTCGTTCGCCACAGGGCAGAAGGTTAAAGCACAGCACCTGCGGTGCTTTTTTAACCTTTATTAACAATTAAAAGTAAAAAAATTATGACTAACTATTCATCAAATCTAGAAACGGTTCATGCTTGGGCAAATTCGCTAAGTAATGACGGAAACAATAGCAATCACAGCATTAACTTTAAGGGTAATGTTGTTTATTCATATTCGACCCCGATGGCTGAATTTATTGCGGGATCAAATGTGGTTTTATTCAATACAGAAAAATATTCTGTCACCACCAGCTCTCATCAATCTATTATTCGTGGTGCAATTCCCTATAGCGTTGAGATTATAGAAGTTCCTTTTGGATCACGGGGTTGTAATAATTCACTTTCTCATTCAAGCGATCATTCGTCAAATTTTGAAGCTTGGGAAAATAAACTGGTTTATTTTTATGGGAAGATAAAGAAAGCGAAAGCCAAGAAAGAGGATTATTTGCAACAAGTTGAATTTGTTCAAACTCAAATTCAAAAATATTACCATCTCTTTTCATCTCAAATTGATA
>JBLHNE010000173.1:0-3068 GCA_047619265.1 Rickettsiales bacterium
CCAATAATGCGAGTTCAGGCAGAATTTTTGGCGGCTCACTATGAAAATGAAAATGCAAAAAATAAATCTAGAAGAACTTCTAGCGTTTCACATGCATCCTCAGTGCGTTTTTCACCAGATCCAGAAGTCCAACATTAAATGAAAAACAGATCAATCCTCTTCATTGTTGAAAAATCCATCATTGAGGGCAAATCCTATTTTGGGGCTTCCAATGACCTATTATTAATTTCTTCGGCAATCAAAATGGGCTTTGAGGTTTATGTGTCAACACCAGCCGATGTTATTTTAAATTGCCACAAAAATACCAATTTTCCAGTTTTAAGATTAAAACGAAATATTGATGCGATTGATAAGGAAATTAAGAGATCTTGGGCAAAAGAAGTGGTTAATTGTTTTTTGGCAATTTCTTCAAATCCAATTTTATCTGAAAAAGAGCGCAGCAAAATACTATTTTTAGGCGCTAAAAAAATAGAGATTAATTTGAATGGAATTCTAATTTTTAATCGCGCCGAGCCAATTTCCTTGAATAATAAATTCTATGATTTGCTCATTTCTTGGCAAAATATAGGCCTTAAAATTGCACCAAATCCTTATTTAAACAAAATTCTTGGCGACAAACTAGCCATCAACGCAATTCATGAAAATTTTTTAATTGCAGGAATAGACTTGCTTGAAGGAGTTAATTTAGAAAAAGGACAAAATGAAATTAGTTTTAAAACTAAAATTATCCCAATTAGTAGAAATAATTTAAGCGGCGCAGAAATTGTTCAGTTTTACGATTTAATAATTGCGGATAATTTTTCAAAAGCGCAGGGAAAATTTGCAGCAGAATATCAAATTTTTATTAATGGCGCCGAGCAATATTTAGAATTTCATCAAAAATTAGGTAATGACTCAATTTTAAAACCAGCTGATTATTTTGGCGGAACCGGAATTGTGGTGGCGCAAAATCAAATCTTAAATTTAAATGCGGCAATTGCCAATATTTCCAAATCTTTTCTGGCAATTAAGCAAGATTCTGGCAATCAAAATATTGCCTTTCTGCCGGCAATTATTGCTCAAGAAAGAGCTTCAAAGGCTGATCTTGGCGATTTAAGAATTGTGCTTTGCGGCGGAGAATTACAAGGAATTTTTGTGCGAGTTAATCCTGATTTTGAAAAATCGAAAGTAGGAAATCTACATTGTGGCGGACATGCAGAAAGCCTGTTTAAACATTACGAAATTAGCAAAGCAGGAATTGATTTAATGATTGCAGATGCGCCTAATGAGGCAAAAAAAATCAAGGCGCTTTACGGTCTTTTAGAAATAATTGATTTTCTAAAACAAATTAAAATTTTTCAAGAATATGCAATTATTGGCGCCGATGCGCTTCTCACTTGCGAGAAAAATGGCGATTACAAATATGCAATTAATGAGGTAAACTTAACTTCACCGATGGGACAAGTGCAATTGCTGCTTTTACAAATAGCGGTTAAATTTAGCAAAAATGCTGCAAATATTTTAAACCAAAATGACTTTGACATTAATCTTGAAAAACATCAAATTTTGGCGGATTATTTTAATAATCAGAGCGCAGATTTGATTTTAAAAGCTCAGGAAGTTTTGTTGCAAGATGAATATTTTCAAGGTTTAATCAGCACAGAAATCGAAAAATTATTGATTAATAATTTTGCTCACCAAACTCTTCTAAATTTAGCAAAATAATGAAAAAATCCATCGCCATTTTTGGCTCTACCGGATCAATTGGTAAAAATGCCTTGCAAGTTGTAGCCCAGCATCTTGATCTTTACCAAATTGAAGCTTTGGTTGCTGGTTCAGACGTTAAATCATTAATCGAGCAAGCGAGAATTTTTAAACCAAAATATGCAGCAATTAATCAGGAAAGTCATTTTTCTGAACTAAAATTGGGTTTAAAAGATTTTCCAGAAATTGAAATTATGGCTGGAAGCGCTGCAATTAATGATTTGGCTAAGGCTAAATTTGATTTTTTCCTTTCAGCAATTGTTGGAATTGCCGGCCTAATTCCAACTCTCAATGCCATTAAATCTGGATCTGATATTGGTATGGCCAATAAAGAATGTCTGGTTGCAGCTGGAGATTTAATGCTAAATGCTGCCCAAAAAAGTGGTTCAAAGATTCTACCCATCGATTCTGAGCACAATGCAATTTTTCAAATTTTCGAACAGCAAAATTTAGATAAAATCAGAACCATCACACTCACCGCTTCTGGCGGACCTTTCCTTGATTTTTCCAAAGAACAAATGAAAAATATCACCGCTGCTCAAGCAATTAAACACCCGAATTGGAAAATGGGAGCAAAAATTTCGGTAGATTCTGCCACAATGATTAATAAATCTTTGGAAGTAATCGAGGCATTTCGCCTTTTTCCAGTTGCTCCTGAGCAAATTGAAGTAATTATTCATCCAGAATCAATTATTCATGGATTGGTTGATTATTCTGATGGCTCAACACTGGCAATGCTTAGCGCGCCAAATATGCAGGTGCCAATTTCGCACGCCCTTGCCTTTCCGCGCAGAATTGCTATTAATCACCCAAAATTAGATTTAGCAAAAATTTCTAGTTTGAATTTTAGAGCACCCTGCGAAAAACAATTTCCCGCTTTAGGGTTAGTTCGCGAAGTTTTGAAAACGGGAGGAAATGCGCCTTGCGTTTTTAATGCCGCCAATGAATCAGCGGTAAATGGATTTTTAAAGGGTGAAATTGCTTTTGAAAGAATTGTACAAAATGTTGAGGAGGCTTTAACGAAAATTCCCTACAAAAAATTAGAGAATTTAGAAGATGTTATTGCTTGCACTAAAGCGGCGCAAAATATCTAGATTTTTGAATTTTTACCGCATAGATAAAAGTCAGAAATTCACTAATAAAATTCCTCAAAAGCAGCTAAAGCTGACAATCTGGCGATGGTTTGATAAATTTTTCCGATCTGATTTTTGTTTAAACCTAAATCTAAATCTTCATCATTTAAATTATTTAAATCGTAAAAACTCATTCCAGCAGCATTAAGACTAATATTGACATCTCTGGCGTCGTTAACTCTAAATAAATTA
>JBLHNE010000174.1:0-3052 GCA_047619265.1 Rickettsiales bacterium
CAAAGTATCCGACATTTGAGAGGTGAATTTCTTGGACCTATTTTGATTTTCAACTGATAGTTTTCTGAGTTTTTTACTGATTTTGTAGATTGGATATGCAGCCAAAGGAAAACCAATAAAAGCAATGATTGAAAGCTCTAAGCTTTGATGAATCATTAAAGCGATTAGGAAAAATAGGGTAAAAAATTGTTTGATAAAACCGTTTGCGAAAGTGTTAATTAAGCCAACCACCATACTAACGTCGTTAAATATGCTAGTTATCATATTTCCCGAAGAAGAATTATGGAGGGTTGCGATATCGGAATTAATAAAGTGATTATAAAGTGTTTTGCTCATATTTGTGGACATGCGCATAGTGACAATATTCATCAATAATAGCTGAAAATAGGTGGCAAATCCTTTGACAATTGTGATTGCTAAAACTGCGATTGGAATCATGACTAACATAGAAAGATTTTTATCGACAAAAACCAAATCTAGTGCCGGCTTGACTAGCCAAGCAAGAGTCGCGGTGGTTCCGGCTATAACTATCATAAGTAGTATAGCAGAAATTAGAGTCTTTTTTTGAGGTGAAACATATTCTTTGGTAATTCTTTTGAGGCGATTCCAATCTTCTTGAACGATTGATCTTTTTGGAGTAGATTTTTTTTGCATATTTGAGTTTTAGATTGTTTAATGCTGCTCTTCTAAAGGTTCTTAAGGAGTCTTAATTTTGAAACGAAAACAAAATACAACCAATCAACCAAATGAGCAATTATAATTTTCCCGACGAATCAGGTAAATTTGGAATTTATGGCGGAAAATTTGTCGCCGAAACCTTAATGCCAGCAGTTTTAGAGCTTGGAGAAGCTTACAATAAAATCAAGAAAGATAAATCATTTTGGGCGCAGTTCGACGATTTAATGAAAAATTATGTCGGGCGACCAAACCCTTTATATTTTGCCAAAAAAACCACCGAATATGCCGGCGGAGCCAAAATATATTTCAAGCGCGATGAACTAAATCACACAGGATCACATAAAATTAATAATTGCATTGGGCAAATTTTACTTGCTAAAAGAATGGGCAAAAAACGCATTATTGCCGAAACTGGGGCAGGGCAACATGGTGTTGCAACCGCAACAGTTTGTGCTTTATTCGATATGCCTTGCGTGATTTATATGGGCGCAAAAGATATTGAGAGGCAAAAACCCAATGTTTTTAGAATGAAACTTCTCGGCGCGAAAGTGGTTCCGGTTACTAGTGGATCAGCTAGTTTAAAAAATGCCATTAACGAGGCGATGAGAGATTGGATCTCTGATGCTAATAATACATATTACTTGCTTGGAACTGTCGCTGGACCGCATCCATATCCGGAAATGATTCGCGATTTTCACTCGGTCATTGGCAGGGAAGCGAGGGGACAAATTTTAGAAGCGGAAGGAAAATTGCCCGATGCTTTAGTTGCTTGTATTGGCGGCGGCTCAAACTCCATTGGATTATTTTACCCGTTTATAAATGATAAAAATGTTGAAATGTTTGGCGTTGAGGCAGCTGGAAAAGGTTTGGAAAGTGGCGAACATTCAGCTTCAATTTCCAAAGGAACAAAAGCAGTCCTACATGGTAATATGACATATTTCTTGCAAGATGAAGATGGTCAAATTAAAGATGCTCATTCAATTTCGGCAGGCCTTGATTACCCCGGAATTGGACCAGAACATGCTCATTTATCAGATATAAAAAGAGTTAATTATGTTTCAGCTACAGATGCTGAGGCTTTGGAAACCTTTCAACTTTTTTGCAAGCTTGAAGGAATTATTCCAGCTTTGGAACCCGCTCATGCTATTGCTTTTGCAATTAAGCAAGCTGCTAAAATGAGAAAAGATCAAATTATGATTGTAAATATGTGCGGTCGCGGAGATAAAGATATTTTCACCGTTGCAGACAAACTTGGAGTGGAATTATGACCAGACTTAAAACGACTTTCGAAAATTTAAAACAGCAAAACAAAACTGCTTTCATAAGCTTTTTGAGCGCTGGCGATCCTGATTATCAAACTTCGCTTCAAACTATTAAAGAACTTCCAAAAAATGGTGTCGATATTATTGAAATTGGAATTCCATTTCTAGACCCAGCCGGAGACGGACCAACAATCGAAGATGCGGGAAAAAGAGCTATTAAAAACGGCATGAATTTGCATAAAGTTTTAAAAATGGTAGCAGAATTTCGCCAAGAAAACCAAACAACACCAATAGTTTTGATGGGTTACTACAATCCCATTTTACATTATGGATTAGAAATTTTCTGCAAAGATGCTAAAAAATCTGGAGTTGACGGGCTTTTAGTGGTTGATTTGCCGCCAGAAGAAGATTCTGAACTCAAGAATTTTACTGAAAAAAACGACTTAGATTTAATCAAGCTTATTACGCTTACTTCCGATGAAGATCGAATTAGAACCATTAATAAAAGCGCTAGTGGATTTTTGTATTTAGTTTCAATTCTGGGAATTACTGGAACTAAATCTGCTAATCTAGATGATTTGAAAAACCATCTTGCTAAAATTAAAAAAGTCAGCGATTTGCCAATTGCTATTGGTTTTGGAATTAAAAGTAAAAAGCAAGTTCAAGAAATTGCAGATATTGGCGCAAATGGAGTTGTAGTTGGTTCTTGCTTGGTTAAGGTGATCGAAGATTCTTTAAAAGAAAATATTGATGTTAAATTAATTCCTGATTTGGTGATAAAAAAACTTAAAGAATTGACTCTGTAGAATTGTGTTCAGTAATTTTGACCAAAATGGTATTTTTAACTCCTCAAAAAATAGGTTCATTTCGAAAAATTTAAACATAGCTTTAAATTTAGCTGTATTTTTGCCTCTTTTTCTAAATTAAATCTTGATAAATTAATTTAAATTTTTATCATCGTCGCTTCTTTAATTTCGTACCTTTTGTTAGGGGATATAGCTCAGTTGGTAGAGCACCTGCCTTGCACGCAGGGGGTCAACGGTTCGAATCCGTTTATCTCCACCAATTAATTTGATATTAATTTCTGTTTTTGCTTGCAATTTTCTAAATAA